>JANQGB010001449.1 GCA_028277545.1 Phycisphaerae bacterium
CCGATGTACGGCCCAGGCGGCAGCTTGAGGCACGCTGCGGCAAACAGCTCGATGCGAGTTGTTGACAAGAGGCTTGGAACTGGGGGCTTGAGGCTTGAGCTTCGCGTGCCGCAGGGGCCGATCCACCGATGGAGTAGGGCTGCCGGCTTCACCTGGACAACCTGTCGCCTGCGCGTCGTCATTCCGTGCCTCTTTCCCGTCCTTGTGTCAGGCGCCTGGTGCCCTCGGCTGCGGCTCCTGGAAATGGCCCTACCCCTCGAAGCGGATCTGGCTCATGGCCGGCAGCCCGGCCGGCGACATGGGCCGCGTCTAAATGCTCATACGCACGCGGGCACCGAGTCTTATGCCGGAATCCGGGAGACAAAATCAGATTGGTCTGCCCGCGACCGCCGGTCTGACAGGAGTCCGACGGCACGCCGCCCAAGGATGTTACGGACCGGGTGGCCGGCCTTTCCATCGACCGGGCCGGCTACTCAACGGATGGAGACCGGTCTGCGGATGCGGTTCGGTCCGAGTATGCAGGCCGCCGAGCGCCGTAACCGCCCCAGCGTATAAGAAACAGTTCGGCCATGCGTATAGACCCAGGGACGTGCGCTCCGGGATGTGTTCGCACGGCAACCCCATGGCGTCCACCCGCGTAGGGGGGCACGCTCTCTGCGGCACCGTGACAGGCACCGGAGCAGCTTCACTGGCTCCGTGCCTTGGTTTGAGGCCCAGGCAATGCTAGAATCAGGAAGGCCACCCCCCAATTGCGTCCGGGTCCGCGTGACCTCGCTCGTTGCAGACCTACCGGTTCGGAGGAATGGGCCCATGCTGGGACCTCGGGAATTCCCGGACACCCGGCCGTCATTGCTGGCCGGCCTCGGCGCTGATGGGCAACCGCAGCAAGCCGCTTGGCGGGAGTTCTTCGAACGCTACGCGCCGGTGGTCTATCGCGTGGCTCGGCTGCGCGGTCTGGGCGACAGCGACGCCGACGATATCGTTCAGCAGGTCATGCTGGCGGTGTCCAGGCACATCGGGAGTTTCCGCTACGACCGCGATCGGGGCAAGTTTCGCCAGTGGGTACGGGCCGTCACGCAAAGCAAGCTGGCCGACCTGCACCGCCGGCGACTGGCCCGATCGGTTCCCGGCTTGGCTGGGCGACCTCCCGTGTCCTTGGAAGAGTGTGCCGACGAGGTTCCTGGCCCCGATCAACAGTGGGAGCAGGAGTGGCGCATGCAGGATCTGCTCTATTGTCTGGATCAGGTGGCCGCCGACATCTCGCCCCGACGGATGCAGGCCTTTCGCCTGTACACGCTGGAAGGCCTGTCGGCCGCCGAAGTGGCCGAGCGGCTCCGCGTGACCGTGGGGCACGTCTACGTGACCCGGAACCACGTCCTCAAGATGGTCCGCCGCCGGATGGAGGCCCTGGGAGAATAGGCACGGAAGCCTGATGTATGATGCCGGATCCGATTCCGAAACGCGAAATCCGTATTCCAGAATCGGGCTGCTCGTGGACCGATCGGGTGGCCCGATTCTTGAGCTCCGCGACGAGTGAAGGCGAGGAAGAGCTGGCCGCCCTGGCGGCGCACCTGGACGACTGCGAAGCGTGTCAGCGACTGGCCCTGGCTGGGGCCAGCGAGGCCACCCTGGAAGACGACCTACAGCACGTCAGCCAACTCCGCCGCCAAACGCTAGTCGACGTCAATGTGCCGCTGGCCCGGCTCAACGATTCCCTGGTCGACTACGAGATCATCGAGGAGCTCGGCCGGGGAGGCATGGGCATCGTCTACAAGGCCCGGCAATTGGAGTTGGACCGTCTGGTCGCCCTCAAGGTGCTGCCGGCCCTGCTGGGTGTTGTCCGGCCCGACGCGATCGCCCGCTTCCGCCGCGAGGCCGCCATGGCCGCCAGGCTCAAACACACCAACATCATCGCCGTCCACGACTTCGGTGAGGTGGACGGGACCTTCTACTACACCATGGAGCTGATCGAGGGCCGCTCGCTTCGCGACGTCCTGCGGGAAATCCAGGAGACGGGCGGAATCGACGTGGTGGTGGGGGAGGGAGGCACTGGGTCGGGGACTGAGTCAGGCACTCGGCAATTGGCATTAGGCACCAGCGGAGACGGCGAACGCGCGACGGAGGATCCTGATATCCAGTGCTTCAGTCTCCCTCCTCAATCGCCTTTAGCGCCCAATGCCTTCAGCTCTTCAAGCCCCAGTCCTCAAGCCTCAGGCCTGCCGCGTACGCGGCTGGGATCGTCGTCCGCGACGGACAAGGCTTACTATCGCCGCGTGGCGGAGTGGACGGCCGAGGTGGCCGAGGCGCTGCACTACGCCCACGAGCACGGCGTGGTACATCGCGACGTCAAGCCGTCCAACCTGCTACTGGCCAACGACGGGCGAATGATGATCTCCGACCTGGGCTTGGCCAGGGCGGCCGGCGCCGAGACGCTGACTGCCAGCCACGCCGTCCTGGGCACAGCCCGCTACATGAGCCCCGAGCAGGTCGGTGGCGACGCTCAGACCGTCGACCACCGGATCGATGTGTACGGTCTGGGGGCAACGCTGTACGAATTGCTGGCCTTTAGGCCCATGTTCGCCGCGGCGGACGACCGCGAAGTGCTGTACAGCGTTCTCAACAAGGAGCCGGCTCCGCCGCGCCGGTTCGTGCGGTACGTGCCGAGTGAGCTGGAGACTATCTGCCTCAAGGCCATCGAGAAGGATCGGGCCAATCGCTACGCCACCGCCAAGGCACTAAGGGATGACCTGCAACGCTGGCTGTTGAACATGCCTATCCTTGCCCGTCGGCCGTCGCTACCGACGCGCGTCGGCAAATTCGTGCGGCGGCGGAAGCTGCCGGCCGCGTTGGGGGCCGCGCTGATCGTCGTGCTGGCGGTTGCCGCGGTTTTGCTCGCCGGATTGCGCGCTTCTTCTCGTGAAGCGGCCATGGCCAAGGAGACTGTCGAATCCCAGGCCGTGCAGCTCCTGGTGGGTGAAGCCAGACAACTGTTCTATCTCGAGGGTGACTACCAAGGGGCGCTGGCTGTATATGAAAGAGGTCTAACGCTCGAGCCCGAATCCGCCGCCCTGCAGCATGGCCGGGCGTCGGTGCTGCGTTTCCTGAAGCGATCTGACGAAGCGGTCGAGCATCTTGAGGCGTTTCTCTCCCGGCATCCCGACGAGTGGAAGTGTCACTCGGTGTTGGCGCTGGCCTATGATGATCTGGGCGACGAAGCGAATCGCGACGAGCATCGCCGTCTGATCGCCGACCTATTGCCTGACTCGGCGCAGACGTATTACATTCTAGCCGCCGAGTCGATTGACCCGGCCGAAGCCGTGACGCTGTTGACTCGGGCGCTGGAACTTCGACCGGACACCACCGAGTTCCTGATCAATCGGGCGTGGCGCTATTACGCGCTAAAGCAACACGATGCGATGCTTATGGACGCCCAGCAGTTGGCCGGCATGCACCCTAATTGGTCCTTCATTCACGGCATGCGCGGCCTCGCCTTATTCGATCTAGGTCGTTTTGCCGAAGCGGAGCGGGCCTATGATCGGCAAGTTAAGCTTGATCCCGATTCTGCAAAGGCATGGCACAACCGCGGCGCGTCCCGCCTGCAAGTCGGCGAGCCTGCTGAATCGCTCGCCGATGCCAACGAGGCCATTCGCCTGCACCCCGACTATGCTCTGGCATACTTCACGAGGGCCAAAGCCCGGGCCAAACTCGGCGACTTGAAGGAAGCTCTAGCCGATTGCGATCGCTCGATCAAGCTGGATCCCACCGATATTCAGGTACATCACGAAAAGAGCTTCTTGCTTGGCTCAATGGGCCGGTGGGAGGAATCCGCAATTGCCTGCACGGTTGCCATTCAGCAGGCCCCCGATGATGTTATAGGCTACGCCAATCGCGGCGTCGCCAATCTGGAAACCAGACAGTTCGACCGAGCCATTGTGGACTTCACCGCCGCGCTTCGTCTCAATCCGAGTGACGTGCGCTTGCATCGCAGCCGGGCCTATGCCTACTTTGGATCAGGGTGTGACGAAAAGGCAGTGGCTGACTTTAGCGCGGCCTTGGACATGGAGCCCGATTTCGCAGAGGACTACCACAATCGCGCGCTTTGTCTGGTGCGATTGGAACGCTATGTCGAAGCGGCCGCTGACCTGACCCGCTTGCACGAGCTTCGCGGGGGGAGCGTGAGCGCCCTGATCCGACGCGGCGTGGCCTACGAGCTGGCGGGCGAGGTCGACAAGGCCTTGGATGACTATGGCGCGTTGGTCGAGGAGCCCGGACCGGCGGGCGACTACGCCACCATATGGCACTCTCTCTTGCTGAAGCAATCCGGCCAACACGCAGTGGCAAGTCAGTCGCTGGCGAGACGGGAAGTGGTTGAGCCGGACAGCGCGTGGATCGCACGACTCTTCGAGTTCTATCGCGGCGAAATGTCCCCCGAATCACTGCTCGCCGTAGCGGTGACAGATGACGAACGCGCCGAGGCCCACTACTACATCGGCCGACAGGCCCTGCTGGATGGTGCCATGAAGACCGCCCGTACACGGTTCACGCGGTGCATCGCCCTGAACCGCATCGACGTGCTGGAGACCGATTTCGCTCGGGCACTGCTGAAGAAGTTGGCCGACCCAGACCCACAGCCGAACGCCGCAGCCGAAGTCGCCCGCGGGGACGTCGGCCCACAACAGTGACCGTAGCGCAGGTCCACTGGCTCAGGTCCAGATTGTCGACACTCCGGCTTAACAAAGCCGTAGAGTTACGACTTTGACAACGGACAAAGGAGCTGCATATGCCCGAGGTAAAGCCCAAGCTGAAGCCCGAGCCAGCGACCTACTCCCTGCACAAGGCGAGCGGCCAAGCGGTCGTGAAGCTGGACGGCCGATCGCACTATCTCGGCACCTACGGATCGCTCGAGAGCCATGCCGCGTGCCGCCGGCTGTTCACGGAGTGGGTGGTCGAATGGCCGCTCGCGGCGATTCCGACGCAGTTGCCCATGGAGATCTGAGCCGACCTGCGAGTCAACGGACTGTTGGTTGCGTACCTGTACTTCGCTCGCGAGTAGTACGCGAAGGGCGGGCTGTCAAGACAGCCCGCAAGCCAACGTCTGCCACGGGAGTCGGACGCTACGGCGTGGAGAGTCCGGACGCTGCGACGAAGCGAGACCGGAGGTTACGGAGTTCTGTTCGTCGATACGTCGACAGCCAGGACCCGTCCCACCGTCTTCCAGACCTGTTGTCTGAATTTGCTGACCTTGCCGCTGTCGTCCGGGTGGATACGATTGGTGAGGGCGATGACATAAAAACCTTGCTCGGGATAGAAGCGGATCGCCGTCCCGGTGTATCCATTGTGGCCGTACGCAAACAGGGCATCGACGCCCGTATCGCCGGCATCCGGAGGATAGAGATCCCATAGCAAGCCACGACGATCCACGTGGCCTTTAGTGTTCTTCGCGCCGGGGTTCTGAATGCGTGTCATAGCGTCAACGGCCTCCGGTCGCAGGATGCGCACGCCGTTGAGCTCGCCTCCGTTCAGCATCATCTGTGCGAACCGGCTGAGATCGGTTGCGGTGCTGAACAGGCCGGCGTTGCCGGACACACCGGCCTGCATTGCTGCCAGCGGGTCATGAACATGTCCGCGCAGTAATCCGTCGGCGGAGCCGGCGTGTTTCGCCCGAGTGGTCGGGACGCAACGGGTGCGGAGCGCAGCGGGAGGATTGAAGCCGGTATTGGCCATGCCCAGTGGTTTGAAGATGTTCTGGGCCGCGAAGCGGTTGAGGGGCTGCCCGGTGACTGCCTCGACAATCTCGGCGCAGAGGATGGCATTGAGGCAGCTATAGCCGACCGCCTCGCCCGGTCCCCGAGCCGGCTCTAGTGAGCGGATGTAGGCACGGGTGGCATCGGGGCACGGGAAGCCCGCCCCTTCCTTGATGACCGCCTGCCGCGATGCGCCGACATACGCCGGCATTCCAGACATGTGCGTCATTAGCTGGTGGACCGTGATGTCGTTCTTTGTCCCCTCGGCAAACTCCGGCAGATACTTGCCAACCAGGTCCTCGAGCCGCACGCGACCCTGGTCAATAAGGATCATGAGACTCGTGCCTGTGGCGATGGGCTTGGTCATCGACGCCATGTCGAAGATGGCATTGCTTTGAAGTGGCACGCGCTGCGGTTCGGTCTGCGCGAAGCCATAGGTCCGTTGCCAGGTTTCATAGCCGTCCCCAGTCTTCTGACCGACGCCGATGATGGCGCCGGGAATGTTGCCTGCCGCCAGCAACTTGGGGACGACGGCCTGAAGCGCTTCCTCTACTGACGCCAGCCTGCCATCCAGCGGCAAGGTATCGACGTCGTAGCTCCACTCCCATTCGTCGAAATAGAGGTTGTGGCCGTCTATCTCGATTTCGCCGCGCTGGAAGTCGTTGCACTCGCTACGGAAGCTCGTCTTGGGCGGATGCAGTTCACGGCCGTAGTCTAGATTGACAATCATGCGATAGGCGTCCATGCGTCCGCAGAAGAACTCCTGTACGCGCGGATCACTGTGTTTCTGCACGCCGTACGACGGCGTGGCCGGCAGCCAGCCCCATGGCTCGACGTAGAACTCGGCCCAGGCGTGCCTGTTCCGGCCATTGGGCAACGACTTCCAGCCGGATTGCCAGCGCGCCGGTATTCCTGCGGCGCGGCACATCGTTATGAAGAGCAGGCTCTGCACGCCGCAGTCACCGCGACGCGTGGTGAGGGCCTTGTCTGATATGTTCGGAATGATGCTGTACTCCATCTCCGAGCAGTCGACCAGGTGCTCGTCGACCCAGCGGAAGATCCTGCGGGCGCGCTGCAACGGGTTGGGCTCTTTCTCGACGACGGCCCGCACAGTCTTCTTCAAGCCGGGCGTGAAGACGATGTGGGGCGGCCGCTCGGCTGTATACTCCCGATAGAGCGCAGCGTCTACGTCATACGCCTCTACTTTGGCCGCATCCAGCGCGGGCACGTAAGCAGAGGTGATGAATTCGAACTCGGCCGCGAACCGCGGTGCATCGGCAGTCTCTCCGATCGTCTGTTCAAAGCAGACCGTGCGCTGCGGATGCCCGTTGGGCGCGACAATGGCACTCGGTGGGTCGATCGAAAGCAGCTTGACTGCCTGCTGCTGGCGATATTGCTGCGGAAATGGCAGCCAGCAGCGGACCTTGGCGCCGGGCTTTACGCGCGGGTGGTCGGCCTTGACACGCAACTCGTAACGCACGCGGTGTTTGACCGGGTGGATCAGTGGATTATCTGCATGCTCTGCGATCTCGACCAGGCGCGCGACATGATCGGCCAAGTCAAAGTCGAAGCCGGTCGGCTCGACTCTTGGTGTGCGGCGTTCTCGTGCCTCGGCGCAAAAGCGCCAGAGGTTGTGCGGCTCACGCTTGAAATAGCGAACTTCGCCATCGATGATCCTGTGTTGCAGCTTTCCGGCGCGGCGCCAGCGTTCGAGGTCGGCGGTGCTGGCGTCTGGCACGTAATAGCGCAGCTTATCCAGCATGGCCGAGGGTGTCAGTGAGTAATCCAGCCGGATTCGCCTGATGATCTCGAGCGCCGTGGCGCAGTCGTCGGTGATTGGTGCGACGGAGTCGGCGTTCCTGCCGCGCAATACAGCCTCGGCCTCGCTGTAACGCCCCTGGTCAACTAGCCGCCACGCCCGGTCCAGCGTGTCAGCGCGGTCCCCGGCCATCGCGATAGAGTTTGGCCCAATCAGGAGGACGACGAGCAGCAGCCAAGGAACTGGGGTGTTTTGCAGAGTGCGCGTGAACATTATTACAGCGGTCTCCTCAAGGACCAGGACGGTTCTTCTGCTCGGGTCCTATTCTACGGTGGTTTCAGAAACTGTGCACCGGGTGAGCCGGGTCTTGGGCGGAGGCGTGCGATCATGTGCTCCTATCGTACAAATCGTTTCACCCTGCCGGGCCACCGCTGGTGGCGGTCGCCGCCCTGGATCCGAGCCGTCTCGTTAGTTTACGGGTATGCGTAGGACGCCTGCAGACCCAGCGGAATCCCGATCTTCCAGTAGAGGATCAGGAACGCAGACCACGCGACCAGGAAAGTGACCGAGAACGGCAGCATCAAGGCCGCTACGGTGCCGATGCCGGTGTTCTTCACGTAGCGCTGGCAGAAAACCACCACCAGCGGGAAGTACGGCATCAACGGCGTGATGATGTTGGTAGTCGAGTCGCCGACCCGATAGGCCGCCTGGGTCAACTCCGGCGAAATGCTCAATTGCATGAGCATCGGAACGAAGATGGGGCTGAGCAGCGCCCATTTCGCAGAGGCGGAACCGACCATCAGATTCACAAAGGCGGTGAGCAGGATGATGCCGACGATGGTGAACTCATTTGAGGCACCCGCACTCTCGAGGTAGTTGGCGCCCTTGATGGCGATGAGCACACCCACGTTGGACTTGCTGAAGGCGTCGATGAACAAGGAGGCGAAGAAGGCCATCACCAGGTAGTACCCCATGGTGCTCATGGCCTTGCTCATGCCCTTGATGATGTCGCGGTGGGTCTTGACCGTACCGGCCACGTAGCCATGCACCACACCCGGGACCAGGAACAGCAGGAAGATCAGCGGCACGATCATTCGCATCAAAGGCGCCTGAAACGAGGTGATTTCGCCGTCGGCTCGCAGCGCCGAGTCTTCGGGCCAGGCCAGCACCACCAGAAGGACGACGCCCAGCACGCCGCTGAGCAGGCCGACCCACATGCCGCGCCTTTCGCGCTCGGTGAGCTCCTCCATCTTGGGCATGTCATCGGCATCGCCATCGACGACGGTGGCCTGTAGGCGCGGCTCCACGATCCGGTCGGTGACGAACCAGCCCAACAGGACGATAACGATGCTGGAGATTCCGGTGAAGTAGATGTTGCACAGCGGGTTGACCATGCGGTCCGGATCGATCACGTCTACGCCGACCTTGGTGAGCCCCTGCAGCAACGGATCGATGCCGGACGGAAGGAAGTTGGCCGAGAAGCCCCCGGATACCCCGGCGAACGCAGCCGCGATGCCTGCCAGAGGATGACGGCCGGCTGCGTAGAATATCACGCCCCCCAGGGGAATAACCAGGACGTAGCCGGCGTCGGCAGCGGTGTGGCTTACGATCGCCACCAGGATCAGCATCGGCGTCAGCAGCATGCGCGGCGTTAAACTGAGCATGTACTTCAGCACCGCGTTTATGAAACCGGTGTGTTCCGCGACGCCCACCCCCAGCAGGGCCACCAGCACGACGCCGAGCGGGTGGAAGCTGGTAAACGTCGAGACCATGTTGGACATGAACTCCGCCAGAGCTGGGCCACTGAGTTGATTCACGACCCGGATCGGCTCTTCCGTCCGCGGTTTGACTTCCGTGAACTGCACCGGGGCCAGGAAGTACGACACTACCCAGGTCAGTAAGAGCAGGATCAAGAAGAGCATGGCCGGATCCGGCAGCTTGTTACCTGCGTATTCGATCACTCCTAGGATTCGGTTGATCAGGCCCTTCGATTCGGCCGCCGGTTCGTTCGTCACTCGTAGTTCTCCTGCTGGTAAGCGTGGCGGCAGTCTACGGCACGGAGGGCCGGCCGGCCAGTAGTGTGTTGCACGGACCAGGCGACATGTCAGCCGTGTGGGGGCCGTTGCGGGTCCTGACATACCCATCCTCGTTCCCCAACATCAAGAAACTCCAGAGCATCTTCAATTCCTGACACTCGCCCAATGCCATCGATCCGGCTGAATCGGGCGCGGCCATCGATTCCGTCCTCTGCATCGGCACCGCCGTTCCTGCCGGGACGACGGCTTCTGACTCAGATTCCGGATACGTCTTCTCGAGCACCAGCGCCTGCTTCGGACCGGACAGGCCCGGATAATGCTCCGGCTGGACGTGACCTTTGCATCCGCTATTGACGACCACGTCGACGTAACGCACGGGGCAGGCGCCGTGCGCTTTGACGCGAGGGCAGGAGGTGGCTCGCTGAGGCGTGACCCCTGGATTCATTACGGCGCGTCGGTGGTGTGCTCTGCCAGTTCGTCCACGTCAGTCTCAGGGGCCAGAGGCTCACCCGAGCGGTAGGCGGCCCGGGCGACCAGGTGCGAGGCGGCGGGAATGGTGACGAACAGAAAGACGCATACCAGCAGGCAGCGGGCGACGACGGCGGCATCTTGAAAATGCACCGCCACCGCGAGCACAGTCGACGCCGCGCCGAGCGTGACCGCCTTGCTGGCAGCCTGCATGCGCGTATAGACGTCCGGCATACGCACGATTCCTACAGCGGCCAGGAGACTGAACGCAGCACCCGCGGCGAGCAGGACCATACTCAGGATGTCGAACATCGCCGCCATCACTTCGCTCCCCGCTCGATGCCATAAGCGAACGCCACCGTGCCGACGAAGCTGACCAGCGCCAGGATGATGGTCACATCCAGGAAGACACGCATGTCAAAGCGAATAGCGAACACTGCCGTTAACGCCGCCCCAAGCAGGGCGATGACATCAAGTGCCACGACGCGATTCGCCAGCCCGGGACCGCGCACCAGGCGGAACGTTGCCAGCGCTAGGGCAAGGATCAGAAGCCCAATGATGGTATTCACGAACATCGTCATGACGGCGTCTCTCCTTGGGTCGGCCTAGCGCAGCAGCTCCACGACCCAGCGTTCGAGGCGTTGCTTGATTTCTCTACGCACCTGTTCTGGCTCGCTGACAAACATGGCGTGTACGTACAGCGTGCGACGGTCCTCCGACAAGTCGAGACATAGACTGCCGGGCGTCAATGTGATCAGGTTGGCCAGCACCGCGATCTGCAGGTCTGTCTCCGCATCGAGTGGAACCGCCACGATCCCCGGTTGTCGGAAGCTGCGGGGCGTGATTACGTCCCAGGCGACGCGCAGGTTGGATTGCAGTACCTCCCACATAAACAACAAGCCAAACCACAGGGCCATCGGCAGCTTGCGAAAATAGGCCGTTGCACCCAGTAGGGGGCGCAACCACCAGAGCACAACGTATCCGATCAGGAAGCCAAGCGCACTGTTGCCGTAGGTGAAGACGCCTGTCGACGCTACCCACAGAATCATAAGCATCACGTTGAGCAGCAGAGCCCTCATGGTGCGTCCTTCTTACTGACCGAGGATGTCAGCGGTTCAGGTCGTAACCCCACGGCGCTCACGTACCCGGCCCGATCCAGTAACTCGTCTGCCGCCCGTTGTGAAGCGGACAGCAGGGCCTGCGGGTAGAGCCCGATGGCGAGAGTCAAAACCGCCAGCGCGATGCTCGGCGTTACCAGCAACGCGCGTTGACGCGGCGGGGGTCCTGTGTGCTCGCCGTCATCTGGCTTCGCCTCAGCTTCGGGCGCCGGTTTCCAGAACGCCTCGTTCCATATCTTGAGCATGCTGACCAGAGTAAGCAGTCCGGCGAATAGCGCCACCACAGTGACGGTGTATTGTCGGGCCTCGAAGCCGGCGTTGATGATGGCGAGCTTGGCCCAGAAGCCGGACAGCGGCGGCACGCCGGCCAGGCTGAGCGCCGGGATAAGGAACAGGATGGCCAGCCAGGGCGCTCGCCCGAGCAACCCGCCGAGTCGTCCCAAACGCTCCGTGCCGGTGAGCGCCCGCACAGTTCCGCCGATGAGAAACAAGTTCGTTTTCACGACGATATGGTGGGCGATGTAGAACACCGCAGCAGCCAAGCCGAGCCGCCGGGTGGCGGGGTCAGGTGATACCAGCAAGGCCAGCCCCATCACCATGTACCCGATCTGGCTGATGATGTGGAAGCTGAGGATCTTTCGGATATGTGACTGTGAGACCGCGCCGAGCACGCCCACCAGCATCGTCAGGCCGGCCATGACCAGTAGGAGGTTGAGCGTGTAATCGCTGTGTGGCACGACAACCGTCAGCACGCGGATCAGAGCGTAGACGCCGACTTTCGTCAGCAGGCCGGCGAAGACGGCTGATACGGCCGGCGCGGGCGTGTGATAGCTGGCGGGTAGCCAGAAGTACAACGGGAACACAGCCGCCTTCAGGCAGAAGCTCAACACCAGCAGCGTGGACGCCGCTACCACCAGCCATGGATCAGTCTCGGCCGCCAGCGCCAAACGCTGCGACAGGTGTGCCATGTTCAACGTGTGGGCGACGCCGTAGATCACGCCCACGCCCGCGAGGAACAACGCCGAGCTGAGCAGACTGAGCGTGACGTACTTTATGCCGGCCTCCATCTGCGCCCGGCCTCCACCAAGTACAAGCAGCACAAAACTGCCAATCAGCATCACCTCGAACCACACGTAGAGATTGAATAGATCGCCAGTAAGGAACGCGCCGCAGACGCCCATCAACATGACGTTGAGGAAGGCGAAGTAGCCGTACCGCTGCCGGCGGGCGCCGACGTTGCCCAGCGAGTATACAGTCACAGCCAGGTGCATTAACGCGGCAACCAGCACCATCAGTGCTGCCAGCGTGTCTGCTACGAGCGTTATACCCAAGGGCGCCTGCCAGCCTGCGACGTGGAGCACCAGGACCCTGTCAGTCCAGACCCGGGCGAAGAGGGTGACGCCCGCGGCAAGCAAGCCGCAAGCTCCCAGCACAGCCAGCGCGCGCTGCATCCTGGCGCGATGCCCGGTTAGCAGGCATACGCCAGCGGTCAGCAGCGGAATGATGATCGGCAGCGCGAGTAGCATGGCTAAAGCTCGTCGGTGCGCATGGCCTCCAGGTCGTCCGTGCCGCACTCCAGGTATGCGCGCTTCACTAGCACCGCCGCGAACGCCAGTACGGCGAAGCTGATCACGATCGCGGTGAGAATCAGCGCCTGCGGAATCGGATCAGCGGACCCCGGCAGCGGGCGCTCGGCGCCGCGGGGCACAATTCCCGGATTGGCCCGTACCAGGCCAGCGGCCGAGAAGATCAGCAAGTTCGCGGCGTGGCCGAGCAGCAACAGCCCGAAGATAAGCTTGACCGTACTACGCGCCAGCAGCAGGTAGAACGCCGCCGCGTAGAGAGTGCCGATCAGCAATGCCATTACCACAAACACGTCTATTCCTCACTCAGTGTAAGAAGCACGAGCAGCGCGGCGCCCAGCACCACCATGTAGACACCGATATCAAACAACAGCACGGTACCGAGCTTCAACTCGGCCGGCAGGTCAACAGGCAGCCACAAACCGCGCATGAAGGGTTGCCCGGTTAGCCAGGCCAGGCAGCCGCTGCCGACCGCCAGCAGTAGTCCGACTCCCGTCAGAGTTCGTGGCGATATCTGGAGCAGCGCGCTGGCCTGGCGGGCGTCGAAGGCCAGGGCGTACAGCGCGAATGCTGTGACTGCCAGAAGACCGCCGATGAAACCGCCACCCGGCTCATTGTGACCGCGCAGCAACATGAATATCGAAAAGGCCAGCAGCAACGGGGTCACAGCTCGTGTAGTGGCTCGGAAAACAAGTGAGTTCATGACGGGCCCCTTTCAGCCGTTCGCCGGCGGCGCAGCTTCATCAGGGCATACACGCCGAGCCCCGCGACGGCTACGACGGTGATTTCGCCCAGCGTGTCCAGTGCCCGGAAATCAACCAGGATGACGTTGACGATGTTGCGACCGTGCGCCGCCGGCTTAGAGAGATTCGCCAGTTGTTCACTCACACTGGCTGGCAGATGCAGGGCAGCCGTTGCCATGACAAACCCCGCCATGATGGCGCCGGTCGCCAGCGCAATCAGCGCGTCACCCTGGCGAGCCAAATTCGCCCTGAGGCCGGTGAACGCCGGCAGACGGTGGAAGACCAGGACCAGCAGAATGACCGTCAGGGCCTCGACCATAACCTGGGTGATGGCCAGATCCGGCGCGCTGTACAGCGCGAAGAGAACCGCGATCAGCAGTCCAGTGATTCCCAGCAGCGCGATGGCTGACAGACGTGACCTTGAAGCGAGCGCTGCCAGAGCGCCGACCATTGTCAACAGAGCCAGCAGTATCTCGGACCAGTGCCAACTACTGGACAAATCGCCGATCAACGGCAGACTGCGGCTGAGGGGGTACAGGCAGGTGAAGACCAGCGTCAGCAGGATCACGCGAACATACTGCCTTAGATTGCCTGTCTGGGTCAGGCGCGTCACCCGATCAGCCAGTGAAAGCAGGCCGGCAAAGGCCAGGCCGTAAGTCCGTGCCGGGCCGCGCCGGCCGACGCGCGCGACGAGGACCACGATGCGGGCCAGCCAGCCGCGCAGTCGCAGGAACAGGGCGAACCCGGCGGTCAGCGTGACGATACTGATTGCCAGTGCAGTCAAAGCGACCGGGCTCATGCCGTGCCAGAGCTTCAACTCCATCGCGATGGGCCGTCCGCCGATCGCCGTGGCCGTCGCGGATCCAAGTGCGCTGTCGAACGCGCCCGGGATGAGGCCGACGAAGAGCCCAGTTGCGGAGAGCACCAACGGACCGGCCAGCATCAGGAACGGCGCCTCGTGTGCAGTCTGGGCAGCCGAACTTCGACGACCGAAGAACGGCCAAACGGTGACCACCAACGCCATCGCGATCAGGAAGATGTTCGCCAGACTGGCGACCAGAATGAGTGCAATGCCAAGGTACTCGAGATCGAGCTTGGCCTTCAGCAGCAGTTCCTTGCCTATGAAACCAAACAACGGCGGCGCGCCCGCCATGCTCAGCGCTGCCAGCAGTCCGGACAGGGCGGTCACGGGCATCCTGCGAAACAGTCCTGATAACTGATGGATGTCGCGCGTACCGGTCGCGTGCTCCAGGCTCCCGGCGATCATGAAGAGTGCCGCCTTGTAGCAGGCGTGGGCGACGAGATAAACCACGGCTGCCTTTATCGCGAGGTCGGTGCCAACGCCGATGAGCATCGTCAGCGTGCCCAGTACGCTGACCGTGGTGTACGCCAGGATGCGCTTGAGATCCGTCTGACCGGCTGCCATGGCAGCACCGATGAGCATCGTGACCGCCCCGGTGGCCGTCAGCAGCAGGTGCCACAAGGGACTCTCGCCAAGAACCGGGTTCAAGCGGGCCAGCAGAAAGACACCTGCCTTCACCATCGTCGCGGAGTGCAGGTAGGCGGACACCGGCGTGGGTGCTGTCATGGCGTTCGGCAGCCAGAAGTGCAGCGGCATCTGGGCCGACTTTGAGAAGGCGCCGAGTACGATCAGCAGCAAGGCTGGCGCAAAGAGGGCGTGCCCTGACAGGTCGACGGTGGCCAGGGCCGAGATACGCGACGCCTCTTCCATTGCCAGACCGGTTTGCCTGGCTGCGATCGTGAGCAGGACCAGCCCGGCCAGCAGTGCCAAACCACCGCTTCCCGTCACCAGCAGAGCCTGTCGAGCCGCCTCCCGGGCATCTTGCTTCTCGTGCTTGAAGCCGATCAGCAGATACGACGCCAGGCTCGTGAGCTCCCAGAAGACGAACAGCACAAACACGTCGTCACTGAGAACCACGCCCAGCATCGCGCTGAGGAATAGCAGCAGCAGGCCGCAAAGCCGGCCCAGTCGCGGGTCAACTCGCATGTACGCGCCCGCATAAAGCAGGACAAGCGCGCCAATTCCACAGATCAGCAACCCGAACGTTGCGGACAATCCGTCGAGTCGAAATGCCAGGGATATACCCAGGTCGGGAACCCACGGCAGCTCATCGGTCCACGCCCTGGCGGGTTCCAGCGGCAGGCGCGCCGCGATGGCTGCGCCCACTCCGACCGGCACCAGCGCAAGCAGCACGGCGGCGTACGCGCGGAGCTTGCGGTGGAGCAAGGGGGCCATCAATGCCGCGGCGATCGGAATGAGTATCAGCCAAAGCACTACACATGCACTCCAACGGGCTCACAAGCGCAGGTTCTGCCCGCATGAAGGGGCACGGTGCCTGCGCCGGTCTCCTTTTGACCCATTTCGAATCTGGCGCCAAGACGGCGCAGCAAAAAGTGCAATAACTTGCGTCCGTCACTGCCTTGCAGCGACGGCCCCGGCCTGCCAATCTCGTGCCTGATCATAGTGAAACCGACAGGTAACCGTAATGGCCCTGCCGGTCAGAGGCTGTTACCGCACTCCGGCTATCTGGAAGGCGGGGGGTCAGGTGACCTCACCGCATTCCCTTGTTGTGTCAAGCCAATCCCGAGACCTTACACCTGGGCGGATCTTACGTGCGGCGATCGCACGCGCACCGGAGGAACTTACCGCCGACAGCGTCGAGCAGCACTTCCTTCATCGAGCCACCGCACAGCATGCGGACCTCGTACACCAATCGCCCGTCATCGAGTTCAAGTTCTGCTTCGACGGCCTGGCTGTGCGGATGTTTGGCCGCTACGTGCCTCAGGGCGTCGAGCATGCTCAGCTTGGGGGCCTCAGTCTGGCCAATCTGGTCAGCCGCCACGAACTGCTTCGCCAAGGCAATCATCTGCGGCTCGGCGGCCATACCGCTCTTTGCGCACACCCGCAACTCGTTCAACTGCCTGCCGGACAGCATCTCGACTTCGTACCACGCGTCGTCCCCGGAGGACCCGTATGAGACCTCAACCGGAGCGGCTGTGGGAAGTTTGTCCGTGGCGGCGCGCAGGGCTTGCCTCAGCGTAACGCTTCGCCTTGCACTCGCTACGTAGGGGCAGTTGACCGCAGTAAGGTCCGCTGCCCGGTTGCATATCTGGCTCTCGACGCTCGCCGATTTGGGTACATCCCGGCAGGATGACTCGGCGAGTGAGCATGCCAGATTGTCCCCGGCAACGGCGGCCGCCGGCAGACCCAGAACTACTGCCACTACGCTTCTAATCATGATCCACCACACTGTCGCCTTCGCTCGGCTTCATCCCTGAGTGTCTGTCTCGCTGCCCTGAGCTGACTCTTCTCCCGTTCGTGCCAGGGCGAGTCTCGCTGCGTAGCAGGACGCAAACGCGGTGGCGCGAGGCGAAACCAGACGCTACAATGCACATGCGACCTCCCGTGTCTCAAGGACGGTTGACACCGACTACACTGCGCACCTTCGGTTCTGCCGCGCCGTCTGGCGGGGGACCGCGGGCGCTGCCATTGCGGCGGGCGCCAGAAGCGCCCGCCCTGACTTGATCCCGGGCGCTGACTGCTTCGCGCCTCCGCCTGAGGGATAGCCCGCCGCCAGAGGCAGCCGTGTAAGTGTACATCCGCATCTCCCTCGTATGCCGCTCGCTCTTGGTGTCCGTCTGCATTTGCCCGGCTCCTTTCTTCGCCAATCCGATGGGCGAGGTCAATTGGGGGGACCAACGCAGCCTTTCCACTCGTGCCGTCGCTGACCCTCCGAACGTGGAACTATTTATAGACCGGCGCCAATCCATCGTCTAATAGGAAGTATTAGCGCAATGCATAGAGAATACCGCGGTATGGATCCTGTGATGGACGGCGCGGAGAGATCGTGATGGACAGGGCATCGCTTCGGGATGAACTTGGCGAAGAATGCGGGGCAGAAGGGCGGCGCCTTTGTCCGTCAGGTGTCATGCGTTGCCGGGCAGACCCCGATGAAGTCGTCGACGTCCGCAACCCATTCGCTGCTGATGTGCGCATGTAGAGCGTGGATTCCGAGTCGGCGTGCAGCCTCGACATTACGGGCCTGGTCGTCCACAAACAGGACGTGCTTTGCGTGGGAACTTTGTCTGAGCAAGACGGTAAACGCCTCGCTCTCGGGCTTGGCTGCCCCAATCGCGTCGGAAACTAGAATGCGCTCGAAACTCCCCAAGAGATCAAACCGGTTCAATCGTGGCAGCAGCCAATGCGAGCGGTGGTTAGAAAGCAACCAGACTGGCACATACGATGCCCAGCGTCTCAGATGCGGAACTGCGGGACCACATGTGTAGCCGGCCTCGAGGATGGCCTGCCAGTCGTGGCTCTCGTAGTGGGCGGGAATCAGACGCCGCCAGAGTTCGTCGTCAGTGATGCGACCCAGCCAGGCATCCCTGCGCACACGATCAAGCCAGCGACAGACGACTTCGCTGACGGTCTCGTCCGAGAGACTGGCGATCTGGCGAAGAAACCGTGGCCAGTAGGCGTTTAGGACAACGCCGTGAGCGTCCAGTATCAAGAGGTCAATTTGCGGTCGCATCTCGCGCTCTCTTTCGCATTCGCGCCTCGCATACTGATCTGACGGACGACCTGGTCAACTATTCGTTGGGTCAGATCCTCCGGGTGTGCTAGGTCGTGCTCGGCGACATTCGACGCTCGTGCCAGCCGCCGCAGTTCGTCCTGCAGCAACCGAATCACCGGCAGGTGCGCCAAGTGACGCTGGCCCTCTCTGGCAGGCTCCGTGCGCTGCCTCCGTGTCAGGTGGTCACGATGGGCGTCCGCTTGCGTGACGGTCATCAGCAACTCGACCACGATCGCATCCGAACCAAGTTCAGCCAACTGGCGGCGCACCTCGCCGGGCAGCAGGTGCGCGCCCTCGAGAATGACACTCCGCCGCTCACTGGTCAGGCGCATTGCGACAGCAGCGCTGGCAGATAACACCGCATGAGCCTGGCGGCGGAAGCTCGATAATGACATATCCGCGGCACCGCGGGCCTCGACGCTCTCATAGGTAGAGACGTGTAGTTCAGGCAACACG
>JANQGB010000014.1 GCA_028277545.1 Phycisphaerae bacterium
GTTCATGGAACACAGTCAGGCAGCGGCTGGCGCGGACCGGATGGCTCAGGCGCTCCTCCTCCTCCGGAAAGCAACGACGGCGCCGGCACCACCAGCCAGCAAGCCCAGGCTGAGACTGCTCGGTTCGGGAATCGGCGAGAACTCGACGTCAAAGGAATAGGTGGCCAGGCCGGTAAAGGGGCTGGCGGCGCCATCGGACCCGACAAAGGCCGTGCCGACTTCGAGAAGGTAGTTGCCGGAGTCGAGAATTAGCGTATCTGTCTCATTGAAGCCGCCGGCGGAGGTCGGGTCCTGATCTACCGGGAAAGTGATAACGTCCAGACCACCGCCACTGAGGATCTCAGCCACGCGGAACGCTGCAATGGTGGGCGTAGCCGGAAACCCTGAGTAGATGAGGTTCGGGTTGTCCGACTCGAGGGCGGCCGCGACGGTATAGTCGAGGTTATACGTCTCAGTTAGCATGAACTCGATACTGACAACCGATAGCGCTCCAAATATGCCGCTGCCGGTGGTGGTGCCGTCGCCGGAGATATCGACGGAGCCTGAGCCGAAGAGCCCCGTGGCGGTGATGGTGGTGTCCTGAACGGCTCCGACGGAGAGACCGGAAATACCGTCGTTGACCGCTTCGCTAAACAACCCGGACGTGGCGGTACTTACGACGCTGGGATTAGGTGCGGGGTCAACGACGGTGATAACCGATCGATCGGCGGCCGTGATGTTTACCGCCGCGTCGGCAGTTGCCGCTATACAAGTTGCCACACAGATCGCCAAACCGCAGATTACCGTTCTGTCCAAAGCATTGTAGCAGTTCATGCGGACTCCCGTGCCAATATCAAAACTAGTGTTGTGTGCAGTTCACTTCCAGAGAACGAATCAAGTGTACCAGGCACGACACATCGTATGCCGTCGCAAACCTCTGCACCGCCGGCGATGCAGCCTGACACGAGCATGATCCCTCAGATTCAATTCGCGGAGGCATCAACTTTCCGGCGTCGGCGGAATGCGGCGACGCCCCCAGCACCGGCAGCCAGCATGCCCAGGCTGAGACTACTCGGCTCGGGGATGGTGCTCACATGGATGGGTGCCAGGTGCTCGGACTCGTAGGCCCAGTCCACGAGGGTGATCTGGTCGGGCACTCCGTTCGCATCGTCGCGAACTGCCAGCCGCAGCCACGCGGTGTGGATGTCGCCGCCGGTGTCGTAGAATCCGACTCCCGCGAAGCCCGTACCGCCGGTCGGATATCCACCAGGCCATTGGCCAGCGACACTTCCGCCGGCGGTCCCAAAGCGCAAGAGTCCTACGTTTTCAAAGTCCCCCGCATTGATGCTCACCGTGCTGCTTGCCGACATGAGGCGGGCGCCGGTATTGAAGAAACCCAGAGTAGACGTAGTCAGCAAGGCAGCGCCGGCCGTCGCGCGGAGGAAGGCGGCAGCGTTCGACGCGTCGCCATTGAGTCTAAGCCGGAACTCATCCTGGCCGTCGCCATTTAGGTCGATGAAGGTCGACTGGTAGATCGTGCCCGCCGTACGGGTCACCGTGATGTTTTGGACGCCGGAGTACATAATGTCCGCGTCGGCGCCCTGCGCCATGGCCAGCGCCGAGCCGGCCGCGGCCGTGTACACCGCCCAGTCC
>JANQGB010000021.1 GCA_028277545.1 Phycisphaerae bacterium
GCCCGTCGACTTGAATTGACATCAATCGACTGAAGTCGACGGGCAATGGCGCATGACGAAGACGCGGACCTCAGAACATGTACATCATCCAGGACAGCCGTCGGTGGCCGCAGGTGGCAATTGGGTACAGCCGAACTGCCTTGCGGGTCCGTGTGTGTTCAAAGTCCGGGGCGTCGGCGGCCGGCAGGGCGAATTGGATCTCGCTCGAGAAGCCGTTCTCTCGCCACGGGGGGATCGGGGTGAGTTCCGAGAGGATGTCGTCCGTGATGCTGTACTGGATGTTCTTCTCGCAGGCGTTTGTGCCGAGGGCCATGGGACCGTACCAGAGGCTTCTGCGGTCACCGAAGACGTCGGGCTGACGGGCCGGCTCGGAGCGCACGGACATGGCGAACGCCAACTCGATCCGGTTCGTGCCGCCGGAGAGGGCCAGTTCCAGAACACCGTCCTCGGGGGCTTGAACCAGCGCTTGGCCGTTCAACCGAAGCTGCTCCAACGGGCTGTGTTGCGGCAGCCGAACGGAGATAGGGACGCTGGCCCCTTCGGGAGCGCTAACGGTCAGCTCTGCCGTTCCCGGCCAGGGGTACCCCGACCCGCTCTGGGAAACCGTGACGTCGCCGCTCGGTCCCGAGATGGTTGCTTCACAGCCGACGAGCAGGTTGACCGAGATGCCTCCGTCGGGCCGCAGCGTGTAAGCGTGTCGGGCGATCTCGGCGAGACCGTAGACGCCGTGCATGGAGCAGCACCAGTAGGCCTCCTTGTAACGTCCCACAGTACCTTCCGGCATCGGATTCGGGGCGGTGTGGAAGCCGTGCCAGCATCCGAAGCCGCCGAACGGGTCCTGGTTCATGAAGAAGTGCGAGTAGAGACAGCGCTCCGCCACTTCCAGGTACTCCGAGCGCCCGGTGCAGGCGAACAACTTCAGGTTGACCAGTACCCAGTCCACCTCTGAGCAGCCCTCGTCGGTGCGTGGATTGTTGAAGGCTTCCGGGACGCCCCAGGTGTCCAGCATGCCGTGTTTGACGATCCGTTCCTGCGCGACTACGACTTTGTCGAGGAAACAGGCTTCGCCGGTCATCTCATGCCAGTCCAGCATCCCGCGCAGAGTGGAGAGGAAATGGTGGCTGTGGATCTCTTGCTCGTACGGCTTGACCGCGTCGGCCACAGTGCGCGCCAGGTCGAGCCAACGGTCCTGCGGATCCACGGCCCAGAGGGCGACCAGGCCGTCAAGGCAGTGGGTGAAATTGGAGTAGGTCAGCGCGTAGCTGCCCTGCGTCGTCTGCGCGTTGTGTACGGCCGGATCGAGCCAGTGCGGCGTCGCGTCGGCATACCAGGCGGCGAGGCGCTTCGCGCTTTCCAAGGCCCGTTCGTCCCCCGTGAGTGCGTAGTACCGGGGCAGCGCCAGCAGCATCCACGCCGTGCCCGACGCCTGTGACCGGTCGCACGTGTCCGCCGCGCGGTCCGGCCCGAAATGTCCGTCTGCTGACTGGTGCTCGACGATCGCCGCCGCCAACTCGCGGCCACGCTCCGGCAACCCGCCAGTATACGGTGCGAACGAAACCAGCGCATTGAGGTAGCGCCCACTGACATCCGCGAACCACGTCCATTCGTGCCCAAGGTACCAGTCGTTGAACGGCGTGGGATCGCACGAGAAGGTGATGTCGCTCATCAGCCATTCCGGCGTGTAGACGTCATCCAGAAGCAGCCGCTTACCCGCCCGGTCCAGACGTTCCGCAAGCTCGCCCCGCGGTGTGACCTGATCCGCCGACAGCAGCGCCGTGTGCCAGTTGCCCGTTGCCATGACCGAAGACTCCCGTGAATGGATGGTGTGTGAACGAACGACGATTGGGATGGTGATAGAAGTAACTAACTATAGTTTATCCCGGGTGGGCCAGGCGTCAAGTCCGCCGTGTGCGAGGGGGCGACGGCGTGTGTGGCTCTAGAAATGGGGATTCCTGAGGAGCCAGAGCTTAAGGAAGGGGCTTGCGAACATTATCCAGCCATGACAACGCCAGGGCGAGACCAGTGCCAAATAGCATAGTGCAAAACGGCACTAATGCCAAATGGCATAGTGCAAAACGGCACTGTTCTCGTTGGAGGGTACAGACCGTAGTTCATTCTTGAGCGCCGGGGGTGGGAATCAGAACTCGTCGAGCCAGAAGTCCCAAGGCTCGTGGTCGGGGCTGCCGCCGCCGGTCTGGAGTTCCCAGGTGCTGTAGGGGCCGGTCATGATGTCCTGGCTGCCGTGCGCGGTGTACTTGTAGCTCACGAGGGCTTTGGCATGGCCGTCCATGAAGACGGTTGGGCGTGGTCCGCCTTGGTTGTGACGGTGCCAGCTTGCAGCGGCGAGGGTGTTGTTCGTGGGGCCGCTGGCATCATAGCGGAGGATCTCCCAGGCTGCGGATTCCCGGCGAGAGCAGAACTGATAGGGTGCGCCGTCGGGGCGGGTGAAGGTCTTGAGCTGGATCGCGGCGGCATTCGGAGCGGCGGCGTCGGTGTTGAGTGGGGAACCCTTGTAGTGGTAGTAGAGCCCCTCGTAGG
>JANQGB010000032.1 GCA_028277545.1 Phycisphaerae bacterium
CTGGCGGACCGCCTGCGTGGTCTCCGCGGCCTGGCAGTAGCGCTGGAGGGCCAACTCCAGTTCCGCGTCCTTCCTTCGCTTGGCTTTCAACTTCGTGTCAGTTTCCGGCACCGGCTTCAGTGTTGATCTGGGGCTCATCACCTAATCCTCCTGTTCACGTGACGGAAGCCTTCGGCGGAATGCTCGATCCCCTTCTGCGTTCGTTCGTCACCCGACCTGTCCCCACCCACTTGGTCCGACTACGCCGCCGTGCGGCACTCGGCAAGCCAGGAGCGCTGTCCGTTGCCCTCTTGGCATGCCGCCGCTCAGCAGATGGTCGGAGCAGAGTGCAGGGCGAACAAGAACCGTCCAGCCCGGCCGAAGGTAATTCCCCTGTAACTGACGTTAGACACCCGAACGATAGTACTATACTTCACCCGACCGCGACTTTCAAGACAATCTGCGTCAGTTGGCTGCACCGCGTTGCAGCCCTCTTAGGTACACACCGTGTCAGAACCAAGTCGGGACCGGACCGAAGTCAGTCGGCAACTTTGACGTAAGCATTTGGGTGACAAGTTGTTGGTCCTTGCACCGGTTCGGACCTGTGTCTCGGTTGTGCCAATCTGGACGTTGTCGGTTTCAAACCGATCACCCATTATTATGAATCACCCGTCATCAACCTGCCCCATGAAGCGGGTCTCACTTGCAGCAGATGGCCAATGAGCGTAGCCTGCGAGACGCAACAACACAGTGCCGCCCGAGCGTCTCGTCGCATAGCTGTTCGCCGTGTTGACCTCTTACGGTGCGGCATCTTGCCGGCATCCATCAGCCGGCTAACGACGCGCCAGCCTGCCGCAGCCCAGCCGATGAGCAGAACTTTCTGGGAAGCGCTATTGTTCATGGAAGACCGTCACCGGCTGGGGCGGACCGGATGACTTAGGCGCTCCTCCTCCTCCGGAAAGCAGCGACCCCACCCGCACCGGCAGCCAGCAGACCCAGGCTCAGACTACTCGGCTCGGGGATGGTGCTCACATGGATGGGCTCCAGGTGCTCGGTCGCGTAGGCCCAGTCCACGAGGGTGATCTGGTCGGGCACGCCGCCCGCATCGTCGCGGACTGCCAGCCGCAGCCACGCAAAGTGGACGTCGCCGCCGGTGTCGTAGAATCCGACCCCCGCGAAGCCGCTACCGCCGGTCGGATGTCCACCGGGCCATTGGCCAACGGTAGCTCCACCCGTGGTCACAAAGCGCATCAAGCCGTCGTTGCCGAAGGACCCAGCATTGAGGCTCACCGTGCTGCTTGCCGACAAGCGGCGGGCGCCGGCAGGCAAGAAGGTCGCAAGAGATGTGGTGAGCAATGCAGCCCCGGCCGTCGCACGGAGGAAGGCCGCAGCGCTCGAGGCGTGGCCAGTGATTCTAAGCAGGAACTCATCCTGCCCGTCGCCGTTCAGATCGACGTAGGTTGAGTGGAAGATCGTGCCCGCCGTGCGGGTGACCGTGATGTTTTGGACGCCGGAGTACATAATGTCCGCGTCGGCGCCCTGCGCCATGGCCAGCGCCGAGCCGGCCGCGGCCGTGTACACCGCCCAGTCC
>JANQGB010000074.1 GCA_028277545.1 Phycisphaerae bacterium
AGGGGCGGCTGCTCCTGACGGCCTACCCGCTGATTGACATTCGCAACGGGGCTTCGATCACGCTCGAGAACGAGGTGATGCTCGACTCGCGGAACAAGGGCTATCACCTCAACATGCATTCGCCGTGCAAGCTGTTCGCCAATCGCCCCGGGGCGGAGATCGTAATAGGCGAGCAGAGCCGGATTCACGGGACCTGCGTGCATGCCTACGAACGGGTCACCATCGGCAAGCGCTGTCTTATCGGTGCCAACAGCCAGATCATGGACGGCAGCGGGCACGACCTGTCCTTCCCCAACGTGCAGAACCGGGTCAACACCCGCGGGGATACCAGCCCCGTGGCCATCGAGGACGACGTGTGGTTCGGAGCCGATGTGTACGTGCTGCCCGGCGTCACCATTGGCAAGGGCGCCGTGATCGCGGCCGGCAGCGTGGTTACACGCGACATCCCGCCCATGGTGGTGGCGGCAGGCAACCCCGCCAAGGTGGTCAAGGACTGCAGCAACGTGGGCACCGACGACACGACGCCGCCCGGCGCTGACACAGGCTAGCGGCGCGGTCCTGCAGTAATCCCGTCTGCTACGCGGTCGTCCCTCTTGCCCTATGACGGTCCCGTGAGATCGCTCCGGAAAGCATCAAAGTCTGCCGGATCGATATCTCCATCGTCGTCGTAGTCGCCCACGTTGCAGCGCGGGTCGGTGTACAGCCGCGGCAGGCACGGTGGTTCGTCACAGGTGCCTGAAAAGCAGGCCTCAAAGCGTGCCCAGTCCGCCAGGTCCAGGTCACCGTCGTAGTCAAAATCCCCGGGCAGCAGCATTCCGCCGCCAAGCGGGTAGTGGTACCCCAGATCAACGATCCCGTCGTCGGGGATTTCGTCCTGCCGGGTAGTAAGGTCATCCAGTTCGTGCTCGACGGCGGTTCCACTGCCGGCATCGGCGCAGGGGCTCTGTTGGCTCTGGCCTGCGGCGGTCTGGCTAAGGTAGAGCCAGCCCAGCGGGCCGGCCACAAAGAGCGGGTCTTCGTCGAAGTTGCCCTCACCAGGCCAGCCGCCCTGAACGTCGCTGTTGGTGATGGTTACGGTGGATTCATACTCGTTCGCAATCTCGTCCCCGCCGTTCCACAGGATGGACTCGGTGATCTCGGCCACGCTTGGCATGTAGTAGTCCTCATCACCGAAAGCGATTGCCCGGCCCGTGGGGGCGTGGTTGGCGGCGAAGGTGCAGTTGGCCAACCGTGGCATGCTCCAGTTGAAGCGGATCGCGCCGCCCCTCTCCACGGCGGAGTTTCCGGCAAAAAGGCAGTTGGCAAACTGTGGTGCGTCGTAATCCTCGGTGTACACAGCGCCGCCGTCGATCAACGCCCTGTTTTCGATGAACGCGCAGTTGTTGAATTGCGGATAGCTCTGACCCATGTACACACCACCGCCAGTCCCGGTGGCCGTGTTGGCCTCGAACATGCAGTCGGTGATTACAGAGGCGCCACCGCACATCACCAGCCCACCGCCGACGGTGGCACGGTTTCGGCGGAATACGCAGTGCTCCAGCGTCGCGCTGCCTTCGCAGAGGCGCAGCCCGCCCCCGCCCCCGGCGACGTTGTCCTGGAAGGTACAGTGCGTCAATACCGGGCCGGTCGACCAGAGGCTGCGGAGGGCGCCGCCCAGAAATCCTGTGTTGTCGGTGAAAGTGCAGTAGTTTAGCGTGCAGGTGGCGCTGATACCGTACAGGAAGAGACCGCCGCCGCCACCGTCCGTGCTGTTGCCGCCGCGAATGGTCAGGCCATCCAGCGTGAAGTCCTCAACGATCTGGTCGGCGGTTGCCACGTGCCGGCAGTTTTCGTCGTTGTTGGCCAGGTCAGGCCCGTCGTTGCCGGCCAGATCGCCGCTCAGGACGGTCTCAAAAGCCGTGAGGTCCCGCTGATCAGGATTGTCCGGGTTTGCCAGGCCGGCGTAGCCGCCAGCCACCGTGACGCCTCCCACGAGCTCGAACGTCGCCCCTTGATCCCCCGCGGTGACCAGGCCCGTCTCGTCGCGGTCCGGCAGGTAGACGCCGCCGGCCACTCGTATCTCATCGCCGTCCAAAACCACGTACAGGGCGTCCTGGAGGCACTGGAACGCTGTGGCCCAGGTGGCTCCATCGCCATAGGGTGGGGCGTCATCGTCCACGTGAAAGACGGTCTGGGCCATAGCGGTAGTGACAGCCCAGCCTGCAACCAGGGCGGTCAGGGCCACGGAGTACACCCGGCGTCGTCGGTTCATGCTATGCGTCTCCTTTCAGTTGGCGAGTTGCGGGAAGCCCGGAGCGCCGCCGCGAGCCATGACGGACACTGGCAGCGCCGCTGAGCGTGAAGGCATATTAACAGAACACGTTCGTCAACTCCAGCCGCCGAACGAAACGGGAGTGACATTCGCCAGGCAAGGTGCTATACTCGTCTAATTCAGCGAAGCTTTAAGTGGCTTGCGAGGACGTGTAGTCATCATGGGTAGGATCGACCGGATCGAGTTTGTGCAGCATCGCCCCTGGGGCAAGCGGCGGCATTATGTTAGCCCGGAGGACGTGCGGGTCGTGTTGTCGCGACTGCCTGAGGAACTGTGGTCGCGCCTCCGGCGAGTGGTCTTTAACGACCGGGCGGACGGTAACCGTACCTACGGGTACACGACCCGCGAGCGGCGGGAGATCAGCATCTGCGCACTGCCGGTCAGAGTGAGCCTCAACACCGTGTGTATGCAGGAGGGCCAGAAACCGGAATCGTTCGGAGCGATGCGCAATAGTCAATGGCCCGGGCGGGCAGTACGTCGCTGGCTATTGTACAACACTCTCTTGCACGAAATCGGGCATTTGCAGCTCGTTCTACCCCAGTCGAAACGCCCTTCGCGCCAGTTTGCCGGCGAGACGAAAGCCCAGGAGTTCGCCGACCACTGGCGCAGGAGTCTCTGGGCCGAGCCTTTCGACCACGAGGACCCCGTCCACAACGCACCTTCGCAGGTGGAGCTGGGGGCGCTACGGGCGAGTTGGCGGGAAGCCCACCTGAGCTACAAGAAGGGGCTGGAGCTTGATGAGGCCGGGCAGCTTGAGGAGGCGAGGGCTGCCTACCAGAAGGCGGTTGAGCTGTATCCCGACCATGCGCTGGCGCTAGAGCATCTGGGGATGCTGGCTTATCGCTTGTCTGGCTGCCGGGGCAGGAGGGACGAGCTGGCGTCAGCCGCCAACTCGTTAAGGTGGGCTATTGCTCTTGATCCCGCCTCAGGCAATGCATACGTCTACCTGGCCGATACCCTGGTACGGTTGGGGCAGCGAGGAGAGGCCCACCGTGCCTTTGAACGGGCACTGCAACTCGAGCCGTACGCCACGTGGACGATGACCGCTTTCGCCATGGCGCTGTCCAGATGGGGAGACCACCGGGAGACGGACAGGCTGTTTGCCAAAGTGCTGAGGAAAGACCCCAACTGTGCGTGGACACTCCGCGAGTATGCCCGGCACGTCCTGTATCGCGCCGAGGGTTCTACCGAACGAAATACGGCCAAGGGGATGGACTTGCTCGAGCGGGCCGTAGCTGCCGAGCCAAAGGACTCGCAGAATCACTACGCCCTGGCGCTGGCCCATTACCGTCGCACCGGCGACTACGACCGGGCCCTCGATTGTGCCATGACCGCGATGACGTTGAATACCGACGCCGACGCAGGCCGCTATGCTAGGCTTGCTCTAAGACTGGTCACGCTGGGCGTTTAGCAGAGCGCGGCCGGAACGGAGCGAAGGCGGCGCCGGATGACTCAACCGCCGGAGGCCTTGGCCGGGTAGCCCATGTCTCGAAGTATGGCGAGCACTTTGTCGCGGTGATTGCCCTGAATCTCTATCTGATCATCCCGGAGGGTGCCGCCGGCTGCGCACGTAGCTTGGAGCGTCTTGAGGATAGCGGGCAGATCCGATGCCGCGGGATCCAGGCCGGTGACTACGGTTGCGACCTTGCCCTTGCGGCGCTTCTCGCGCCTGACTCTGGCCGGCTGGTCCTTGGGCAGGAGGATCCTGCCGCCGCCGTCGCGCGGACAGCCGCATTGATCCAGTGGTTTCTCGCAGACCTCGCAGGTGACGGGTCTTTCCAGGGGCGTTCCGTCAAAGAGTCCGGACATGTGCCCATGGTAGCACGTACCGGGCGAGCGGGCGCCCCCGTAGCGGCACCCTCCGACATCGTGAGCACTTACGTATGACGACCAGACGGAAAAAGCCCCTCCCCGGCGCTGCCGGGTGGGGCTAATCCGTCGCACGAATCACCGCTGGAACGGTCCCGCGCATTTTGACGTCGCCGGTGTGAGCGATCAGCCGGCGCCTACGGCGCGCCTCCGCGGCGCGTCGGTCTTAGTCTGGGTCTTGGTCTTGCTGGCCAGCAGCTCCACGGTCCGCTTGGGGTTCATCAGCAGATAGGTGGCCGCTCCGTCAGTTCGTCGCTCGGCGCCCTTCTGGATGAGCGAGATGACCTGCTGCGGAGTCAGGTTGGGCTCCATGGCCAGGAGTTTGCCCGCCAGGTTGGCCACGTCGGGCGACGCCATCGACGTGCCCGAGAACTTCATCCGCCCGCCGCCCGGCACGTAGCTGTCGACCTCGAAGCCGGCGGCACAGACGCCGACCGTCTGGCCGAAACTGGTGAAGTCCGTCGGATCGCCCGCCTGGTCCACCGCCCCGACCACCAGCAAGTTGGGCAGGTCGAAGGACGAGGGGATGTCGTCGTCAAACTCGACGTCGTTGTCGGCGTTGCCGGCCGCACAGACGAAGAGAATGTCCGGGGCATTCTTGATCGCTTCGTAGAGTCCGTCCTTCTGCAGGGCATAGACTTTGCGGGCGGTTTCGCGACGCTGCTCGGCGCTGTCGCCGATGCCGTTCTTCTCCAGCGAGTCCTCGATGTCACCCAGCGCCTCACCCCAGCTCATATTGACCACTCTAACCCCGTGCTCTTTCAGGTAGCCGACGATGTCGCGGCACTTGGCCGCATCGCGCTTGCCCCATTCGATGTCGCGGACGACGGGAATAATGTGGTGGTCGTAGCTGTGTCGGGCGATCAGCAGTTTGGCAAAGGGGTTGCCCTCGACCATGATGCCGGCCACGTGTGTGCCATGACAATAATCACCGGCCAGCCCCAGGTCCTCGATGAAGGAGCCCACGTCCGCGGGATCCAGCGAGGAGAGGTGCTGCTTGAGGGCAGTGGCTTCCGGGCTGTCCACCGCTGCCTGCAAGTCCATCAGGCCTTTGGTGTGTTGCATGATCTGGCCAATGCGGCCGGCATCGTCGCCAAGAGGACACAGCCAGCCGGTGGTCCGCCGGGCGTGGATGTCGTAGGCGACGCCGTGGATGTCGTCGACGTAGCCATTGCCGTCGGTGTCCTTGCCGTCGGGCTTCTCGTACCGGTTCACGAAGAGCCGGTCCTTGAAGATCTCCGGATCCGCGCCCGAGTCCCAGACGGCCATCAGGACCGGCGTCAGCTTATCGCCGGCGGCCAGCGTGGCTCGGCGGGCAGCCCAGATGTCGGGCTTGATCGACTTGTTAGCGGCGATCATGTCGCCGTAGACACTGATTATCTCCTGCTTCAGGGCCAATCGTTCGGTCAGGATGAAGTGGAAGGTGATCGCCCGGGCGGCCATCTCGTCGCTGAGTTCACCGTTCTTCTCCACCACTGGATCCATCTGGTTCTGGGCCAGACCCAACAGCAGGTTTTCACTGAAGATTTCCATCCGCCCCTTGCTGTCTTCGATGACGTCCTGCACGGTCTCCCAGGGCAGGGCCTGCACGCGCCGAGTGAGGTTA
>JANQGB010000112.1 GCA_028277545.1 Phycisphaerae bacterium
GTCTTTCACAAGATGCAGCAAGGCCGGAGAAGGCTGGACGCCGCCATCGCCGGCGTGAAGGAGATGGCCGTTCCGGTCGTCTTCGCCGTGATCACCAACATCGTCGCCTTCTGTCCGCTGATGTTCGTTCCGGGGCGCACGGGGCGGTTCTTCGCCGCCATTCCCGTTGTCGTCATCACCGTGTTTGTGATCTCCCTTCTGGAGAGCCTGCTCATATTGCCGGCGCACCTGGCGCACTCGAAGGCTGTGGACAGCGCCGGACATGGCCTGCTAGCCGTGATAGCCAGACTTCAGGTACGCTCGGCGGCGCTGGTCGATCGGCTGGCTCGCCGCGTGTATGAGCCGCTGCTGGGCTGGGCGCTACACCACCGCAGCATCACCGTTGCCGCCTTCCTGGCCGGACCAATCCTGGTTGGAGCCTGGTTTCAGAGCGGTCGTATCAACTTCACCTTCAATCCCCGCATCGAGGGGGACAGGGTTGACGCCGAGGTTACCGTGCCGTTCGGGGCGCCCTTCACAGAGACGACGCGTGTGGCCAATCATATCGAGCAGGCCGGCTTGCGCGCTGCCGACCGCTTCGGCGGACGGGACAAGGTCCTGGCCGGCTGGATGAACGGCCAGGGGCGCCTGGGCTCCAACCGGGCCGACGTTAATCTCGTTCTGGTTCCGCAAGAGGAGCGCGACTTCACGCCGGCCGACTTTGTCCGCGTGTGGCGCGAGGAAATCGGACCGCTGCCCGGACTCGAAGCGCTCTATTTCGAGTGGGAGGTAGGTCCGTCGGGTTCGCGCGGCCTGACCGTGGACCTGTCGCACCCCAATCGCACGATCCTGGAGGCCGCTGCCCAGGAACTCGCTGCCGCGTTGGCGAACTACACTGGCGTGACTGACATCGACGACGGCTTCGCGGCGGGCAAGCCGCAACTCGACGTCGCCATAACGGACGAGGCCCGCTCGCTCGGGTTGACACACGTAGACATCGGGCGCCAGATCAGGCATGCCTACTACGGTGCCGAGGCGCTGCGAATGCAGCGCGGGCGAAACGAAGTCAAAGTCATGGTGCGGCTGCCCGAGGACGAGCGCCGATCTCTGGCTGACCTCGAGAACATGATCATCCGCACGCCGTCCGGCGGGGAGATTCCGCTGGTCCAGGCGGCCACCTTCCTGCCCACCAGGGCCTATACCGAGATCAAGCGTGTTGATGCCCAACGCGTGCTGACGGTTACGGCCAACGTAGTACCGGAACTCACCAACGTGAACAAGGTGCGGGCCGACCTGGAGGCCGAGGTCTTTCCAAGTCTCCTGGCCACCTACTCGGGCCTGACGTTCTCGTACGGAGGGCGCCAGCAGGAACAGATCGACGCCATGCGGACCCTGATGCGCGGGCTGGCGGTGTCGCTGTTGGTCATCTTCGGCATGCTGGCCGCTCTGTTCCGCAGCTACCTACAGGCGGTCGTCACCATGACAGTAGTACCCTTCGCCGTCGCGGCCGCCTTCGTAGGCCACATGGTCATGGGTTACGACCTCTCGGTGGTCAGCGTACTGGGGATAATCGCTACCTGCGGGGTAGTGGTTAATGGTGGGCTGGTCCTGACGGTCACCATGAACGACGTGCGCCGCGCCGGAGCGTCGCTCGAGACTGCCGCCTTCGAGGCCAGCAAGCGCCGTTTCCGGCCGATTCTGCTGACGTCGCTGACCACCTTCTTCGGCCTATCTCCCATGATCTTCGAGACATCGCCGCAGGCCCGCTATCTAGTGCCGATGGCCATCGCCCTGGGCTTCGGAATAATGTTCTCCGCAGCCGTTGTGCTGCTCATGGTTCCCGCGGCTCACTTGATCGCCGCCAGCCTCCGGCGGCGGGCAAGCAGACTCTGGGGCAGCGCTCCGGCCGCCCCCGTGGCCGGTGGTCCGCAGCAGGTCGAGGTGAAATAGACCGCTACCTGCCGCCCGCTCACACGGACAAGCAGGTGTGCTCAAGCGTCATGCAGGCGGAAGACGGCCAGCGAGTGATCTTCGAGCGGGAACGTCTCGTCGTCATAGGCCGACCCGGCCGGCGGGTCGCCGTTGCTGGCCCGCGTATCTAGGATCAACTCCCATTTGCACCGGTCATGGTTGTTCGGGAGCCGGAAGCTGACCGTCTCCGAACGGGCGTTAAGGAGTATCAGCAGAGTGTCGTCGACGAGTCGCTCTCCGCGTTCATCCACCTCGTCTATGGCATCGCCGGCCAACTGCGCGCCGAGGCAGCGCGTATCCGGGTTGCTCCAGTCCTGATCAGACATCTCGCCAGCGTCCGGCCGGAACCAGGTGATATCCTTGGCCTGCGAGCCGTGCCTGGTCGTGCCGCGGAAGAATCGCTGCCGTCGCAGCACCGGGTGCTCGTGGAACAGACGGATGACCGAGCGGGCGAACTGAAGCGTGTGGCGCTGCGCTTCATCGAGATTCCAATCCATCCAGGAAAGCTCGTTATCCTGGCAGTAAGCGTTGTTGTTGCCCTTCTGGGTCCTGCCAAGCTCGTCGCCGGCCACAATCATGGGTACCCCGTGCGAGACGATCATGGTGGCCAGGAAGTTGCGCACCTGCCGTCCGCGCAGGGCCAGGATGCGGGGATCGTCGGTGGGCCCCTCGGCGCCGCAGTTCCAGGAGAGGTTGTCGTTATGGCCGTCACGGTTCTGCTCGCCGTTGGCGTGATTGTGTTTCTGCTCGTAACTGACCAGATCGCGGAGCGTGTACCCGTCATGGGCGGTCACGAAGTTGATGCTGGCGTACGGACGACGGCCGCTCTTTTCGTAGAGGTCGCTGCTGCCCGTCAGGCGGTAGGCCAGATCGCTGACCTGTCCCCGGTCGCCCTTCCAGAAGCGACGGACGGTGTCGCGGTACTTGGCGTTCCATTCGGCCCACAACACGGGGAAGTTGCCGACCTGGTAGCCGCCCTCGCCCAGATCCCACGGTTCGGCGATCAGCTTGACCTGTGACAGCACCGGGTCCTGGTGGATGATGTCAAAGAACGCCCCCAGCCGGTCGACGTCGTGAAGCTCCCGTGCCAGAGCGGAGGCCAGATCGAAACGGAAGCCGTCGACGTGCATCTCCAGCACCCAGTAGCGCAGGCTGTCCATGATGAGTTGCAGCACGCGCGGGTGCATTACGTTGAGCGTGTTACCGCAGCCGGTGTAGTCGACGTATCTGCGCCGCTCGGATTCCCGCAGGCGGTAGTATGCGGCGTTATCAATGCCCCGGAAACAGATCGTCGGTCCGAGGCGGCCCCCTTCGCCGGTATGATTGTAGACCACGTCGAGTATGACCTCGATTCCTTCGCGGTGCAGAGTCCGGACCATGCTCTTGAACTCGGCCACTTGCTGGCCCACCAGGCCGGTACTGCAGAAGCGCGCGTCCGGGGAAAAATACCCGATTGAGTTGTATCCCCAGTAGTTGGTCAGGCCGAGATCGGCGAGGCGGCGCTCCGTCAGCGCCTGGTGCACGGGCATGAGTTCGACGGCTGTCACGCCCAACGATCGCAGGTAGTCCAACACCGCCGGTGAGGCCAGGCCGGAGAACGTCCCCCGATGCTCCATGGGTACCTCCGGGTGGTGGGCCGTGAAGCCTTTGACATGCAGTTCGTAAATGAGAGTTTTGTCCCATGGCGTCCGCAGAGGCGCGTCATCGTCCCAACTGAAGGCCTGATCGATTACCACGCACTTGGGTACGGCGGCGCAGTTGTCCCTATCATCACGCAGGAGATCCTCCTCGCCCTGGCCGGCAACGTACCCGAACAACGTGTCCTCCGCTCCGAACTCTCCGGCGATCGCCTTGGCGTAGGGATCCAGGAGCAGCTTGGCGGGGTTGAACCGGTGCCCGGCGTGCGGCTCGTAGGGGCCGTGGACGCGGTATCCGTAGAGCTGTCCGGGGCGGGCGTGTGGAAGATAGGCGTGCCAGACCTGCGCGGTGTGTTCGGTCAGCCGAAACCGGCTCGTCTCCCGGCCTGGATCGGCAACGTGGAAGAGGCAGAGATCGACGGCGGTGGCGTTTTCCGAGAACAGAGCGAAGTTGACGCCCGCGCCGTCCCAGGTAGCGCCGAGGGGATAGGGTTTTCCCGGCCATATGTTCATGTACTGCCACCTCAGGCGTGATTCCGACGGCCACTCCCAGCACCGGGCCGCTGCTGTGGGCATGGTATCCGACACCAGGGCCGACGTCATCATCCAGCCTGCGCCGGGCCGACAGCAAGGTGGTTAACACTTCAGCACCATGTCATCGCGCCATCGTATCGCAGGCAGCCCGTCTGTATCTGCTAGGTCTTCAAAGGCAGGCTGAAAGACGGCGCAACGATCGACCTTGCGCAGTCCTGCGACCGCGCAAGAGCGTCGCCTCCGAGCCGCAGGCTTCAACCCCCGCGGCCATCAGCGCCGCCGAAGCCTGTGGTTCATGCCAATAGCAGCGCGCCAGCGATGTCGTACCGGTCAAATTCGCTCTGCACGCGGCGAGTAGTTTCAGACGCCGACTTTGCCAGCCGTCATAAGGCTGACGGCGCGCCCGCCCGGAACCTGCCCGACTGACAACTGACGCGCACGCAGATGGAGTCAGCCCTTAACCGGGAAGGCGACTGCCTACTGGAGTTTCACATCGATGATCGTCCTGCCCGGCGGCAGTCACCGATCCGCAGGGCTAGCGGTTCATCGATTCAATGAATGTGACGACACGACCATGCTTAAACGTTCATGCTCGCATAGAGGGCAGCGCCGATACCTGGCGCTACGAAGTGGCATCCTTCGATACAATCAGCATCGAACGACCGCAGTCGCCGGTGCCGTCCATACCGAATCCGACAACTGACACCCTTTACGTTTGCCAGTCCAATTTGGTACGATGTTGGTCAGCGACAGGGGAAACGACGCACACAGAAGCGGCGAACGCAGCGCTTCTGGAACAAATCCTTTCATCACATAGAGGAGGACACATCATGGAGAAACGAGGCTATTACTTGCTGTTATTAACCATCTTGCTCATGCCAGGCACTGCCATCGGCGCTGTGTTTGACCATGACGACGATGGGGACGTCGACCTGGCGGACTACCAGGACTTCGCTGCCTGCCTGGCTGGACCAGGAGTCAGCGTGTCGGTGGACTGCCAGGGCACTCACGACGGTGACGCGGATGCGGATGTGGACCTGGAAGACTTCGGTCTGCTTCAGCTTGCCTTTGGCGTGATCCCGCTGCCCATCACCTCCACTCACCTGGCGGGCAATTCGCTCGATGAGTACCCCTTCTTCGAGTACGTCACCGCCTTTAACGAAAACGCCACCATCGAGGTCGCCATCGATCCGACGCTGTTTCCGGGCGTCATCGGCCAGACTGGTGATATCTACGTAGTGGAGGCCAGGTCGGCAGGTGAATGGACGGTCGATCCCTTCCTGGTGGACCTGACGGACGATGGACCCCAAACAGAGACCTTCGCGGGAGCCACCGTGCAGGACAACACCTTCTTGGTTGTCGGGCCCTACGAACTCGACAGTGCCGTCTTCGTTGAAGCCACGGGCGACTATACTGGGCTGGGGCACGGCTACGACGTTGTTCTGGACATGAACCAGAACGGTTTCCTCGATGGCGGCGACTACATCGATGGCTACGGCCGCGAGGCGGGCCTGTACGTCGTACACGACACCACGCAGCCCGGGCCGCTCGCCGTCACTTCGGTCCCGTCCTACAGCGTGGGGGCCATCTTCGGCATTCCCTCCTGGGCAACCAACGAGGTTCTGTTCTACCCCACCGACATCGCTAATATGGATCCACGTCCACTGGTCGTCATTGGCCACGGCAATGGGCACGACTACACGTACTACGATCACATCGGGCTGCACATGGCGTCCTACGGATACATCGTGATGTCCCACCAGAATTTGGGAGGGCCGCCTCAGGGTTCGCTGGGGCACACGGATGCCATCCTCGAATTGCAGGACGTCATCGCCGACGGCGCCATAGACGGCAAGATCGACTCCACCCGTATCATCTGGATCGGACATAGCCGCGGTGGCGAAGGGGTAACCAGGGGAATCGACGCGCTGGTGGAGGGAACCTACACACCCACCCACTACACCACGGAGAGCCTCATACTGGTCAGCGCCATGCTGCCCATCGTCAACGACAGCGTCGACATGTATCACATCAACTTCCACCTGTGGACCGCCTCCGGCGACTCGGATGTCTCCGGCGCCGCGGGCTGGGATCTGGTGGACACCTTCGAGTTGCACGACCGGGCGACCCACTACCGGATGTCCACCGTCGTCCAGGGAACAGGGCACGCCTGGTTCCACAACGGACCGGGAACGCCCAGTTGGTTCGAGGGGCCGTGCTCGATAGGTCGTGCCAACACCCACCTGATCGAGTTGGGCATGTTCCTGCCGCTCATGAAGTACTACGCCGAGGCCAACGTGCCGGCCTTGGATTTCTTCTGGCGGCAATACGAGCGCTTCCACCCGATCGGCGTGGATACGTCCGATCCCTGTATCGTCGTGACCAACGAGTACCGGAACGGTTCGGAAGAGGGCAACTTCTTCATCGACGACTACCAGTCCGCATCGTCGCTCAACACCAGCAGTTCCGGTGGCGGTGTGAGCTTCACGGTTAACAACGTGACCGAGGGCTTGCTGCACGACAACAACACCAGCTTCGCCTGGACGCCCTCCGACCCCTTCAACGGCGCTACACAGGGGGCGGCCTTTGACGACACCGCCGGAGTGGTCTTCGATTGGAACGGCACGGATTCCTACTACGAGTGGACCGTGGTGCCCGAAGCCCGCGACTTCGGCAGCTACCGCTATCTCTCCGTCCGCGGAGCCCAGGGCACGCAGCACCCCTACACGCTCGCCGAAATGGGTGATCTGACCTACACCATCACCCTGCGCGACGGCAGCGGCACGACCAGCTCCATCAACATCGGCGCTTATGGCGGCGGCCTGGAGCAACCCTACGCCCGCTCCGGTGGCTGGCACAACGAGATGGAGATTAACAGGATCCGGCCGACAGACTTCCTGGCCAACGGTTCCGGGCTAGACTTGACCGACATCGTGGCCGTCCGTTTCAACTTCGGTCCATCCTGGGGCTCCAATGAAGGGCGCATCGTCGTCGATGAGCTGATGCTGACCAGCGACTACACGCCCTACTTCACGCCGCTCTCGATCCAGGCCATCGACCCGCCCGAGTTCATTCCGCCCGGCGTGACCACGGATGTTGAGGCAAGCATCTATCCGGGCGACGACACGATCGTGGAGGGCTCCGCCCTGTTGCATTACCGTTACGACGACGGGGCGTGGTCCAGCGTGGCTCACGGGCAAAGTTTTCACACAGGCAAAATACCCGGCAGTCGGAAAGCCGGCTGGAAAGTTAGAAAGCCTATTATTAATTAAGCCAAAGGATTAGTTTCAGTTAGTTTCCCAAAGCAATAACGAAAATACAGTGCTTTCGTTTTTACTGCCGGGCATTCAGTATTTTAAGACCCTTCCCTGCTGCCGGGCATAATAGAGCCACGGCGTTTCTGCAAATGAATAGAGCAGTAGCAGTGATATTGACAAACTGACAACTGACAAATAGAGCAAAATTTTACTGCAGACTACTGTCATTTGCCTTGGGTCTCACTGTCAATTGACAAAGGACCTTATTTTGAGAGTCTGGATGGGGTTAACTGACAACTGACAAATAGCCGAAAATTTAACTGACTACTAACATTTGTCTTGGGTTTTACTGTCAACTGAC
>JANQGB010000151.1 GCA_028277545.1 Phycisphaerae bacterium
CGGTGCGGTGGGCACGCCCAGGCTCGTGTCGCCATCGGGGTCGACTTCGCCGAGCAGAACGGGATCACTACCGTCGGGCATCAGCTTGAGCATCTGCACCAGATCGGCGTCGGGATGGATGGACTCCACCGCCACCTCCTGCTCCAGTGGCCGGGGAGGCTCGGGCAGCGTGATGATGCTGGGCGGATCCAGGGTGGGGGCGCTGAACTCCACATCGTCAATGTTGACCAGGAAGACCGCCGCGCCGGCCGGGCCGTTGAGCGGGTCATTGGTCAGCACCACATGCTCGAGTGCGCCGCGGTTGTTCGGTGTCGCTGCCAAGGACGCATCGCCAGTGAACGCGAAAACACTACCCGACGTCTCCAGGGCCGGCAGGTCGAACACGTACTCTCGCATAACGCCGTCGGAGGGGAGGCTGAACATGCCTCGCGGCGTGGTCATCACGCCATCGTCTCCCTCGGCAGCAGTATCGAGGATACCATCCAGGCCCGCGTCGACGCAGGCGTCGTCGGGTCCGCCCGGCTGACCGGCGGGTATCAACTGCGTGTCATCGCTCTCCGGGTTGGCGGTTGTATCGCATAGCCCATTGGTCCCCGCCAGAACCTCGATGAGCTTGGCATCCAGACCCACCCATTCGATGTCACCGCCGATGCCGCCATCGCCGCCCAGGTGAACGCCCTGGCCGGTCTCGCGAATTCCAATCCCCACAAACAGGTTACCCGTGGTTACTTCAGTAGCGAAAGTAGCGTCAGTGTAGCCTTTGGCCGACGCCCAGAACTTCACGGTGCCTTCCAGGTGTACGGCAGGGTTCGGAAGTTCCTCGGTGTTGGTGGTTGCCAGCCTGACCCAGGAAGTGTGATGCGAGGCGTCCAGCCAGCCCCAGAACGATGCCGAGGATCGGGTGCCGCTACGTGCGACCGAGAATATGTCCGAGCCAACGTCGGTCAGATAGGTGTTATCCCCAGCATCGCCGTCCAGTCCGCGTGTCGTGCCGGAAAAACTGGGATCGTTGAACATGACCTCAGTGACGAAGAACTCCCACGAAGGGTTTTCAAAATCCGTGACCAAGCTGACGAACTGCCCGGACGCGGTGGAGGCGCCCGCCAGCGGGAGAAGGGCTGCCATCAGCGCGCAAGAAACTCTCCTCGACATTTTTGGTTTCCTCCAAATCAGACCAGTACGGTCATAACTAGAGCTTGAAAGTGCCAAGAGCCACTCCCATAACTGCGGAGTCAGTTCTCGCCCGCGGCTTCGAGCGTGTGGCGCGCAAGCCCCTTCGCCCCGCGCGAACCGCTGCGTGCCGCGCGTGGGCACGAATCACAAGGGGCTCCCCTCCAGTCGACCCGCAGGAGGCCGGCGGAGAGGAGCCCCCGCTTACTGTTCACTGGAGCTCACAGGCTCCGAATCCAGCACTACCTGCGGCGTCGCAGCAGCGCCACCGCCGGGAGACCGAGCAACAGTGCCGTGCTGGGCTCCGGAACGCCCTTCATCCAGAAGGAGACCACGCTGTCCTGGTCGTAAGCGATGGTCGGGTTGGGCAGGTTCGGCGTCTGGAACGTGGTCAGACGGAGCCAGCGGGACGGGTCACCGTCCACGAACTGGAAGTCTACCTTGTACGACGCATCGCCTGCGAAGGCCACCGAGCTGTCCACACCCGAGACGCTGCCGGCCAGCAGATGAGCTGCAGTCGAGCCCGAGAAACTCGGCTCCTGGAAGATGACCTCGTCACCGTCCAGGTATCCCTCGAAATCGCCGAACGTGATGGTCTCTGCGGGGGGCGGACCCGGAGGATCGATCGCGTCCGCGACCTCATCGATCCAGATCGTGATCGGGCCGGCAAAGCCCAGGCTGTCGAAGCGAATGTGCTCGACGGTGCCAGCAGCTCCGTCCAGGATACCATCGCCCGTGAACCCGGTCAGCGGAGCCGTGTCCATGTCGAAGGTGAACTGCTGCCAGGTGTCGTTCAGGACCAACGACTGGCCGGCCAGGTCGACCCACTCGATCGAGCCGCTGGTTCCTCCGTCAGCCCCGATCTCCGCCGTGGAACCGGTCTCCCTGGTTCCCAACGAGATGTCGAGCGTCGGCTCCGCGAACGCCGAAACGCTCAGGATGCCGACAATGCCACAGCAAACAAGAAAACGGTACCTCCTCATATCCTACTCCCTTCGTCCTTCCAAACCTCCGAAACTCCACCCAGGCAGATACACCCCGTGGTGATTCACTCTGCCCCTCACTCCAGCCCGAGCTACGACGCACAGCCACCTGCGCGCCGCTCACCGAGCACCTACGACTTACCAGCTTGTTCTGCGCCCTGGATCCGATCTGATCAGCAACCTCGGGCGCAGCTCTTTGCCTGCTTGGTTGTTACAGACGTGCCTGCTTCTTCTCCTCTTTCAGTCCTCGCCTTCTTTCCTCCCGTACCCTCGCACGGCGGCCCGTTCAAGGGTGAGGACGAGTGGGCTCGGGAGTTCCCGGCCAACAGGTCGCAGTAGGCC
>JANQGB010000152.1 GCA_028277545.1 Phycisphaerae bacterium
GCACCCAGCGATTCTGAAGCGTCACGGCGTGATAGCCGCACCAGGTCTGGTCGAGCAGCAGGCGACAGCCCGAGTTACGTAGATAGGGGTAGTGCTTCATCAAACGCACTCCTAGAGATCGCCGCGTCACGCAGCGTCGGCCTACGAGTAGTCCTCAAACTTGTTCCTCACGCCGGCCTCGGCGGGCGGCAGATTGCGGTACCAGAACAGGTACATGCCCGCCAGGCAGAGCATGAACACGATGGCGGTCATCCAGAAGGCCCGCATGTTCTGGATGACTAAAAGCATCGGCATCAGGAACAAGGTAACCTGCCAGCCCAGCGTGAAGGGCAACGCAAGCAGGTCGTTGCGGTGCTCCCGCGACATTTCCGCCCGCACCTGCGGCTTGAGCGCCTGCTTGAGCGGCCCCCAGACGCCGAACGGTCGCGTCGTTCGGTAGAAGTATGTCAACACCTTGGGGTCGGTCTCCCGGCTAAGCAGCGTACCCACCACCGCCCCCACCAGGCCGATCATTCCCAGCGACAGGAACTGCAGCCGCTCGTCAAGTCCCGGCAGGAGTTGACGTTGAGCCACTGCCCCCGCCAGGCCGGCGGCCGTGCCTATCACCACGCCGCCGGCGTTGAACCGCCACCAGTAGAACTTCAGTATGCCCGGGACCAGCAGGCCGCCACCGAGCCCCATCGCGATCCAGCCCCAGATATCGTTAATGCTCTTGGCCGTGTAGGCCATGGCGAAGCCACCAATCACCATCACCAGCGTGAAGGCGTAGGTCGCCACCAGCAGTTCCCGGTTCTTCGCGGCCGGGCGCACGTAACGCTGGTAGATGTCCCGGGTGAAGTACGCCCCGGTCTGGTTGATGGTCGAGTCGAAGGTGGACATCGAGGCGGCGATCAGGGCGGCCAGGATCGCGCCTCGCAGACCGGCCGGAATCTTGAACAATATCACCGCCGGCAGGATGCGCTCAGGGTTGACCGTCCCCGCAAAACTGACCAGCTTCAGCTTCAACGCCCAGTCGTCCTGCCAAATGCCCTGTAAGCCAGCCACCAGTTCTGCGGGGTAGTCGCCCGGGTGTTTGCCGATGCGGCTGAGCACTTCGGGCCACTGCTGCTCGGTGATGCCCGGCATGTGCTGCTTGATCAGCAGGGCCGCGTCAACCAGGATGGTTTGATCGGCAAACTGATCCCGGACCAGGAACACGCCCAGGACCGCGAAGCCCATCATCATGGGCCAGCGCAGCATCATTAGCGAGGTCCACAGGAAGGTCAGCGTTCCACATTCACGCTCGTTGCGAGCCCCGAAGTACTGCGGGTCATACCCTGCCCCCATGCCGTGCACCAGGTTCTTGAGCAGGTAGAACATGGCGAACATCATCAGGTCCTGATACGGCTCGTAGCCGGGCGGCATCGATGTCTGCCAGTTGGGCGTGCAGGTCAGCCAGCCCGTGCTGCCGGTGATCCGCTCCGCCAGGGCACCCAACTCTTCGGCACTGGTGACCTGCGTAAACGACATGTACGAAATGGACACCACCGCCACGACTATGATGACCGCTTGAGCCATGTCGGTGAACACCACCCCGTAGAAGCCGGAGGCCAGAGTGTAGACCGTGGCCACGCCCACCATGATCAAGGCGCACTCCAGAGGGGAGAAGGGCAGGAACATCGAGAAGAACAAGCCAATGCCCTTGATGAGGTAAGCCAGGGATCCTATGCAGCCCACCATCGACGCCAGGGCGGTGATGATCCGCGCGAATTGTCCACCCGCTCCCTCGCCGAAGCGATAAACCATCCACTCCGCGTTGGTCATGCAGCCCGACCGCCGATGCCACTTGCCCGTCCAGATCAGGGTGACCACCAGGATCAGTACGGCCCCACCGCGAAACTCGATAAACAGGCCCCGCGGGCCCAACATGTAGAGGAACGAGACGATAAGCATCGTCCCGGTAACGTCGAGGAACTTGGCCATCCCTGAGATGCCCAACGCCCACCACGGCAAGTTTCGCCCGCCCAGGAAGTAGTCCTCCAGGCTGGCCGACGCCCTCCTGCTGAGCACGAATCCCAGACTCAGAATCAGCAGGAAGTAGCCCGTGATGATGCCGTAATCGAGTTTGCTGAGATACTCCACGTGGTCCTCCGAACCGTCTGGGTCGAGTGGCTATCGAGGACGCCGGCGCCGGACCCGGCCGCCAAGCCGAGTCCCGTTCGCCGACAGGACCCATTCAGCCCGCGTCCCGCACGTCTTGAGTTCCGCAGGCGCCACGCCCGGCTTTCAAGCCGGGTGTCGCAGTGCGGTAGTCTCCGTTGAGACCGCGTCTGGCACGTTGCGCCTTCTGCCGGCGCTAGATCCGGCATTTATGCCGGGTTTCGCAGGCCAAGATCCTCCGTTGAGCCCCGCTCCAGCACGTTTCACGTTCCGCCGGCGCTAGGCCCGGCCTTCAGGCCGGGTGTCGCAGGCCCGCCCTTGCCTTTGAGCCCGCTTCCAGCGGGCTTCTCGTTGCCCGGGTTTACCCACAAGCTCCTGTAGTCTGATCCGTCCGATAGGTAGCGCCGCCTCCTATGTCTGAAGACCGCCATCGAGAACCCCGGTGAACCGGGGTCGTGACTGCCAAACCATGTCTCCTGAACCCGGCATGAATGCCGGGCCTAGCGCTTGCATGTCCGACCTCGCACGCTTGTGCCGGCCTCTGTGTTCTGTGCCCACCGTGCCCCCGCTGTCATCTGGCGTTACCCCTGGCGGCTGTGCAGCAACGCGTGCTGAGCCGATCGTACTCGCCATTGCAGCTACAGACAGACATCGCGTAGCGGACGCTCTCGGGCTCATTAACCTCCACTCCCGCGTTGCCGGGCGAAGATCTTCTCGGTGCGGCGCCGAGCGTCGCGCAACGCCTCACCGGCGGTCTTCCGACCGCTGAGCACCTCCTGCACAACCGCCCCGAAAACACCCTCACCCTCGGCGGCCCCAACCGCTGGATTCGGCGGGCCGCGATGGGCGTGGCGTACGGCACCGCTGATCTGCCCTACCAGGGTCCTCAGGTTCGGGTCGTCCTGGAAGAACGCATCCTGCGACACGTCGCGCAGCACGGGCAGCGCCCCGCCGGAACTGGCCTTCAGGAACCGCAGGTAGTTCTCACCTTCCAGCAGAAACTTTATGAACTCTGCCGCCCGGTCGGCGTGCGGCGCGTCCCTAAACAGCATCAGGTGCGAGCCTCCCAGGTAGGAGCGCGAGTCGCCTCCGGGCCGCGGGGCCGGCATCGGCACGTACTTAGAGTTGGCCAGGACCTCCGGCGCCTCCTTGCGTAATTCGTTGATGATATAGCCGTTAGTGATCAGCGACCCCACCAGCCCACGCTTGTAGTACGCGTTGGCATCCAGCCACGTAGCACTCTTGGTGCCGGATGGCGTCACCCGGTGCTTCAGGTACAGGTCGCAGAACCACTGCAGGGCGGCGATGTTCTCGGGTGCGTCCACGGTGATGGACCCGTCTTCACCAAACAATCCGCCGCCGTTCTGAGCCGCCATGCCCACCCAGGTCTGACCCAGCGGGTCCCGGCCATAGAGCCCGAATCCGTAGCGATCGACGCGGCCGTCCCCGTTCGTGTCCCGCGTCATGGCCTGGCAAGCTTTCAGCCACTCCTCCCAGGTGGTTGGCGGCAACAGGCCTGCTTCGACCAGCCAGTCCGAGCGAATCAGCAGGCACCGGACCTCGATGAACCAGGGCACCGACCAGACGTGTCCGTCGTACAGACAGGCATGGTCCAGAAACTCTGTATAGAACCTCTCTCGCCCTATCGCGGCCACCACCTCGTCGGCCGGCATCACCGCCCCCTCCTGCCCGAACCGCACCGCCAGGTCCGGGCCGTGCTGGCCAATATTGGGCGGGCGACCCGCCGCCAGGGCAGCCAGGTACTTGCTGCTGATCTCGTCCCAGGTCAGGAACTCGATGTGTACCCGCGTGCCGTTCTGCCGCTGGAAGTTCCTGGCCAGAGCCTTCAGCACCTCGACCTCTTCAGGCTGATAGCCTTCGGTGGTCCAGAAGGTGATCGCCGGCCCCGTGGAGGCCGGGTCACCGTCGTCATCGGGCGAACATCCCGGACTGCCGGCCAGCGCCAGCGCCGCCAACACCGTCATCGTCAGCGCCTGCCGGCCGGCGGACAAAAGGCGCCGCTCGCGAGTTACACGGATCATCCCTTCACCGCCCCGGCCGTAAGGCCGGTCACCAGCCAACGCTGCAACACCAGAAACAGAACCGCCACCGGCACCGACACCATCACCGATGCCGCCATCAACGCCCCGTAGTCCACCCGCCACCGCGACATGAACATGGTCACGCCCACGGGGAAGGTCTTGAGTTGCTCGGAGTTGATGAACAACATGGCGAACAGGTATTCGTTCCAGGCCAGCAGAAAGGCCAGGATCGCCGTGGCCGCCAGACCCGGGGCCGCCAGCGGCAGGACGATCCGCCACATGACGCCCCAACGTCCGCACCCGTCGATCCGGGCCGAGTCCTCGAGTTCGCCCGGCAGCCCGTCGAAGAAGCCTCGCAACATCCAGGCAGCGAACGGCACGGCGAAGGTCGCGTAGCAGATGACCAGGGCCGCGTGCGTATCTACCAGGCCCAGGGCGGCGATAGTCACGTAGAGTGGCACAGCCAGCATGATCGGCGGGAGCACCTGCGTTCCCAA
>JANQGB010000181.1 GCA_028277545.1 Phycisphaerae bacterium
GCGCACGGTCCATGAGAAACAGGTCGGTGCGCTGCTCAACGCGCCGGACCCGGCTGACGAGTTCTACTTCCGCGACCGGGCTCTGCTGGAGTTGCTTTACGCCACCGGCCTTCGCGTGAGCGAGGCTGTCGATCTGACCTGCGCCCGGGTCAACCTGAAGGTCGGCTACCTGCGCTGCATCGGCAAGGGCAGCAAGGAGCGTATCGTCCCCATAGGCAGCAGAGCGATCACGGCTCTGCAAGCCTATCTGGAGCACCAGCGCCCGGGGCTGGTCGGCCCACTCGCCGGCGACTCGCTGTTCCTCTCGCGCACCGGCCGACCTCTGGACCGCACCAACATGTGGCGCCTGGTCCGCAAGTACGCCGGCTCGGTGGGACTGGAGGGCAAGTTCTCACCGCACTCGCTCCGCCACTGTTTCGCCACGCATATGCTGGCCGGCGGGGCCGACCTGCGCATCGTCCAGGAACTCCTCGGGCACGCCGACGTGAGCACCACTCAGGTCTACCTGCACGTCGATGAAGCCCGCCTCAAAGAGGTGCATAGGCTGTACCACCCGCGGCAGTAGTGACCGGCTGTAGGGGCAGCGGCCGAGAAACCTCCGGTGGAACGCTGAGGCACCACGCTATTGCCGGCTACCGGCCGGGCCGGCGTTTCAATCGAGCGCCATCGTCAACAACCACGCCACGCGTCGCTTTGCCGGCAACTAACTGACCGCTGGACGACGATACCGATTCTCTCAATCCGTCCCATACTGTCTTGGCCGGCGCCGGTCCGCTATGCTGGCGCCGCGCGGTCCGAGTCGCCCGGGCGGTTGGCGGATCACGGAGCCGGCGACCTCGGCCGGGAATTGGCGCATAGTTTCGTCACTCTGACTGCTGGCCTCGCCGGCAACCACAGCGCGACGCCTTTTGGCTCCGCCATGATTGGGGACGCTTCATGCAGCTAACAGCCCTGGACTGGACTATCGTCGTCGCCTTCTTCGTCGTGGTGTTGGCGGTCGGGTTATTCGTCGCCCGGCGCGCAGGCAGCAGTTCCTCCGAGTTCTTCCTGTCCGGACGATCGATGCCCTGGTGGCTGCTGGGAATGTCAATGGTGGCCACCACCTTCTCCACGGATACGCCCAACCTGGTCACGGACATCGTGCGCCAAAACGGTGTAGCCGGAAACTGGGTCTGGTGGGCCTTCCTGCTCACCGGAATGCTGACCGTGTTTGTGTACGCCCGGCTGTGGCGGCGGTCGGGCGTGACCACCGACCTTGAGTTCTACGAGCTGCGCTATTCCGGAAAGGCGGCCGCCTTTCTGCGGGGCTTTCGGGCCCTGTATCTGGGCGTCTTCTTCAACGTCTGCATCATGGCCACGGTCTCGCTGGCGGCGATCAAGATCGGTGGCATCCTCCTCGGCCTGTCGCCGGTGCAGACGATTCTCATAGCTTCCGTGGTAACTGTGGTCTTCAGCGCCGCGGGTGGTTTTCGCGCCGTTGTGCTGACCGACTTCGTGCTGTTCTTTCTTGCCATGGTGGGGGCGCTCGCTGCCGCAGTCGTGGCCCTGGGTAGACCCGAAGTTGGCGGATTGCAGGGGTTGCTGGATAGCAGCCATGTGGCCGGTAAGCTGTCGCTGCTTCCGGCGCTGGCCAAGCCGGACGGCTCGAGTAACACTGACCTGGTGGTGTCTCTATTGGTGGTCCCGCTCGCTGTGCAATGGTGGAGCGTCTGGTACCCGGGCTCTGAGCCCGGCGGCGGAGGCTACGTCGCCCAGCGCATGCTCTCGGCCAGGGATGAGAAGCACGCCGTCGGGGCCACCCTCTTCTTCAACGTTGCTCACTATGCACTGCGGCCCTGGCCTTGGATAATTGTCGCACTCTGCTCACTGCTCATCTTCCCGTTTGATACGGAAGCCGATCGACAAGCCGCCAGGGTCGAATTGAGCGGGTCAGACCTGCAGCCGCTGGTCGAGCTGTGGGAAGACGATCCTGCTGCCGTGGACCAGGAAACACGCGAACGGATCGAATCACTCAAGACCCGGGAGATGGGCCTGACCTCAATCAAGGCGGCCTTCCCGCAGACCGACTACTCCAAGATCGGACACGACCTGGCCTATCCCGCCATGCTTACTTTCCTGCCCCATGGCCTGCTGGGCCTGGTAGTGGCGTCACTGATCGCCGCCTACATTTCAACCATCTCGACGCACCTGAACTGGGGTTCCAGTTATGTGGTCAACGATTTCTGGAAGCGGTTTGTCAACGTCGGGGCGAGCGAGCGGGAGCAGGTCTGGGTCGCGCGCTGGTCCACTGTGCTCTTGATGGCGGTGGCCGGCACGCTGGCCTTGTGGTTGGAAAACGCACTGCAGGCCTTCCAGATACTGCTGTTGATAGGTGCGGGCACCGGGCTGCTGTTCATCCTGCGCTGGTTCTGGTGGCGGATAAACCCCTACAGTGAGATCGCCGCCATGGTGGTGTCTTTTGGGGTTGCGGTCTTCATGCAGTTCGGCGCGCCGGATAGTCTGGCGGACTGGCAGAAGCTGGTAATCGGCGTGGGCATCACCACCACCGCCTGGATCACCGTCACCCTGTTCACTCCCGCTGCGGACCGGCGGACATTACGAGAGTTCTACAAGATGACTCTTCCTGGCGGTCCAGGTTGGCGCAAGGTAATAGACGACGCCGCTCGCGACGGAGAATCCATCGCGGACGCCGCGGGCGGGCGGGCTAACCTGCCCTTGGGGATACTCTGCATGGTGGCCGGTTGCTTCGCGGTGTACAGTGCCCTGTTGGGAACCGGCTGCTGGATCTACGGTGACTACGGCCCCGCACTGGTCTTGAGCCTGGTCGCCATAGTGGCCGCTGGTTTGTTGGTGAAGCTCTGGGCGAGCGTGTCGGCGCGATAGGTCATGCGCAACGGGGAGTCTCCTGCCAGCACACAGCGGTCACCTGGAACGCGATTCCACGGCTCGCTCTCATGAACCTGGAGAGTGAATCTGCCGACAAGCAGTCGAGCACCCGCGAACTGACGACGCGTCTCGCCTCTTCAACTCACACTGTGAATACTTTCTGGCCAAACGGCGGTTCGCTGTAGACGCCGCTACCCTTCCGCCACATTTTATGCTGCCGTGAATTGATGGAATAGCCGGGGGCTCGTCGTGTAGTCGCGGCATGCGTAGTGTAATCTGCGTGGCAAACGGCGAAGTAACAGTTGCACGGGGCCTGCCAAACCGGGCAATACTTGTGCGTACAACACAAGTTAATCATCCGTATTTTTGTGTGCCTCCTTGACGGACTTATCAGTGGGCGTACACTGCCACACCGGTTGTGACTGTGTTCAAGCTTGACATCAGAGGGAGATTACGAATGGCCAAGAGAAGCAAACGCAGGGCAAAGGGTGCTGCTAAGAGGAAGGCGAAGCGCCGTGTTGCTCGCGTTCAAGCACCTCGTTCGACCGGATCGGCGGAAGTCGTGAAGCAGATCGCCGCCTATCGGGCGGAACTCGTGGAGCAGCGGAACGAGCTGCAGTCTAAGATCGACCAGGCGACAGCGGCCCTGGATGCAATGGGCAGCACGCCAACGCCCCCCCGCCCGGCAGCCCGAACAACGGACAGAAGGGCTAATGCCGGGGGCCGGCGCAAGCGCAAAGGCTCACTCAAAGTCTACATCCTCGATGTGCTGGACAAGGGTGGCCAGATGGCAGTCAAGGACATCGCCGCCGCCGTGCGCCGCGCTGGGTATAAGACCAACAGTGCCAACTTCGGAAACCAGGTAAGCAACGCCCTGGCGCAGATGGACGAGGTCACCAAGTTGGAGCGTGGCCGCTACCAGCGCTAGCCGGGCGTACCGGCCCTGGCGGGCGACCCGGGTTGCAGCCGCCCGTTGGGCGTGCCTGCGGACTAGCCCGCCCTGCCGCGGTGGCAGCCTGGCGTTGTGTGACAACTCACTCTGCCGCACGTGACTCAGCGTGTCGCGTGCGGCAGTCTCTACATTCATGTTAGACTCCAGAGCGCGACGCAAGCGTACGGCGGCATTCCTGTGGCTGGCCATGCTCGGCCCGGTCACGGCGTCCTTCTTCTACGCCTACCTGCTGGAAAACCCGGTTGTTGCCGGCGCGGTCTATTACGGGTCGAAGCTCTGCTTCATCCTGCTGCCACTGGCGTGGTGGCGGGTGGTGGTGAGGCAGCGGCTTGCTCCGGCTCGACCTCGCTTGGCCGGCATGGCGGCCGGCGTCGCCTTCGGCTTGGTTTCCGCAACGACCATCGTTACGCTGTATTTCCTGCTCCTTGCCGGTCGGCTGCCGGCGGAGCGCTTGCAGTCCAAGGCGGAGTTGTTTGGAGCCAGTGACTATTACTTGGCGTTCGCCGTGTTTCTGGCCGTGGCGAATTCCGCGTACGAGGAGTACTACTGGCGCTGGTTCGTCTTCGGCCGGCTCAGGGATTTCACCTCAGTAGGCGTGGCTGCCGCTGCTTCATCGGTGGCGTTCGGGCTTCACCATTTTGTCGTCGTACAGGTGTTCTTCCAGTCAACCGGCCTGGCCTTGGTGGCGACAGCGGGCGTGGTCCTCGGCGGCGTCTGCTGGGCACTCATATACCACCGTTGGGGCAATCTCTGGGCGCCGTGGCTCAGCCACCTCGTTGTCGATGCGGCTCTTCTCGTCGTGGGCCACGATCTGCTCTACGGAATGCACTGACCCGGGCAGGCCTACCCCAAGAACAAACGGCAGCGTCCGCACATGCGGGCTGCCGTCGTGGATCATGCGCCAACTGCGGATGAGAGGATTCGAACCTCCACGGGCTATTGCCCACTGGCACCTGAAGCCAGCGCGTCTGCCAATTCCGCCACATCCGCTCGCGCGGTGCAGTTGAACAGCGCAGGCACATTGTGTCCGGGAATCGATTGGGCGTCAAGCGGCCGGCCGACGACCGGCATGCGGCGGTTTTAGGGCACGCGGCCGGCGCAACAGCCTTCCGGGTCGGGCGGTCTGGTTATCGGTCGGGTCTGCGATAGAATGCCGCCAACCGGCATATAACAGGCGCGGGCCCTGTGCAGGAGACTGCTGATGCGAATAACGGCGCGATCCATGAAACGTTCTGCTGTATTCTGCCTGGCTGGGAGCGCCAGTCTCGCCCTTGCGGGCTGCGCGGAGCCCGCATCAACAAGCCGCCTGGCAACACTGCGACCCATGATTTCCAACGTTGAGGCGGCACGCCTCCGCTCAGAGGAGGGGGCTGCAACTTCCGCCGCCGCTCCGCGATGGTTCACGCTCACGGCCGCTCATCCCCCCACCATCGCCAGGACAGACAACGCCGCCGAACTCTTCGGCCCGACGCAGTCGGCCCAGGCTTCGGCCCGGACCGGCGCTGACGCCGACCAATCCAGCGGTGATTCGCCCCCTGGCCGCCGGGTGGCGCCGCTGCCGGGTTTCTGGGACACTCTGCGTCGGGACGTGAAGCAGATGCCTGGCGAGCTGTGGGAGGACACCAAGGCCGTCTACACCTCGGTGCCCAACCTGGTCGTCCTCGGTGCGACCTACGGCGGAGCCCTGGCAATACAGGAAACCGGGCCGGACGACACGGTGGAGGACAGCTTTGCGGGCGGCCACCAGACGTTTAGCGATGATTGGCGGGATGCCTTCGGCGCCGCCGGCAATCCGGGGACTCATTTCGCCCTGGCGGGCCTGTGGTACCTGGTCGGGCAGCAGACCCAGAACGAGAAAACATACGAGGTCGGCAAGACGCTGTTCAGCGCCCTGATCATTAACGGTATGTCCACCATGGCAGGGAAGTTCGCCTCCTGGGACGACTCGCCAAATGGAGAATGGGGGGCGTTTCCCAGCGGGCACACTTCCAGCTCCTTCGCCTTCGCGTCGGTCATGGACCGGGCCTACGGCCCCTGGGCGGGGGTGCCCCTGTACGCCTTGGGCGGTCTGGTTGCGTATGAGCGCCTGGAGAGCGGCGAGCACTACTTGTCCGACGTCGTCATGGGCGGCGTGATGGGGTTGGTCATCGGACATACCGTCGCTGGCGAACACGAATTCGAGCTGTTTGGTGGCGAGATCGTCCCGTACGTTGACCCTTACACGGGGAGTAGCGGGCTGGCGTGGGTGACTCACTTCAAATGATGCTGCAGCGATTCCGCGGACGCTGTCCGCCCGTCCGGATGCTGCTGTCGTAACATCGCTGGTGATCCATAGCATGAAGATCGCACGATTCCTGGATTCGACTGACACCGAGCGCTTGGGAGTGCCGCTGCCCGGTGATCGAGCCCGCCTGCTCGACGGCGACCTGTTCGCCGGCTTGGAGCCGGGAACTGAGGAGGTGGATATCTCCCGTCTGCTTCCGCCAGTCCATCCACCGAACATCTTCGGTATCGGACTGAACTACCGGCAACACGCTGCCGAAGGCGGGCGTCCGGTTCCCGAGAAGCCGTTGATCTTCATGAAGGCCACTACATCGGTGATCGCCGCCGGCCAGCCGATCGTGCTTCCCGCGTCGGCGCCGCAGGAAGTTGATTTCGAGGCGGAACTGGCCGTCGTCATTGGCAGAACGGCCCGGCGCGTCTCTGAAGACGACGCCCCGGAGCACATCCTGGGGTACACCTGCGTAAACGACGTAACCGCCCGTGACTGCCAGAAACGTCTCGACGGCCAGTGGACGCGGGCCAAAGGTTTCGACACGTTCTGCCCGCTGGGTCCCTGGCTGGTTACGGCCGACAGCTTCGACCCTGCCGATGTTCCCGTCGAATCGTTAGTCAACGGTGAGTTGATGCAGGGCGGCTCCACCCGTGACCTGGTCTTCGACTGCCCCACCCTGGTGAGCTACCTGTCTCACCAATTCACTCTCCTGCCCGGCACGGTCATCTGCACCGGCACGCCGGCTGGCGTGGGGTTCGCCCGCACCCCGCCGGTGTTTCTCCGTCCGGGTGATCTGGTAACCGTGAAGGTGGGAGGAATTGGAGAGCTGACCAACTCCGTATCGGCTGGCTGACCAGCGTGCCGCGTTGACGCCCTCTTGGGCCCCCCGTATAAATCGACCTCCAGGTCGCAGCCGAGCGGCCTCGTAGCAGATGTAACACACGCGGAGTGCGTGCGGCACGAGTTCGCCCGCAACCACAGCCCCGGTATGACCGGCCCCGGAGTACCTGAATGATGACCACGCGAATCCCCCGAAACGTTTGGCAAACCGCGGCAATGGTGGCCGTCCTCTCGATGATACCCTGGCTCGCGGCGGGCTGTGATAGCGGCTTGCTAGGCGGAGGCGGCGGTGGAACCGGCGGCCAGAACGGCGCCCCGGCAGACGACGATGATACCGACGCCGGGGCAACTGCCGGCGAGATCGTCAGCCTGCCGGGCGACCTGCCGGTGTCGGGCAGCCAACCGCTGACGATCCTGTATACCACGCCGGCCACCGCTTCCGCGGTCGAGGCGTTCTACGTGGCCGAGGCGAACAAGGACGATCCCCTGGCCCGCGTTCCCTTCGTGTTCGCCACGCCGCTGGCCGCGGGCAGCAGCCAGTTCAATATCGACGCGGCGGACCTGCCCCGCGGAAGATACCTGATCGGCGTAAGCTACGTCACCACCCTGGGTGTTCAGGAGGTGGCGATGAGCAAGGGGGCGTTGATCGTCGAAGGCCTGCCCGAGCCATCCTTCTTCGCACCCTCGGACAACGCCACAGTGGTGGCGGGAGCCGACGTGCAGGTCTCCGTGGACCTGGGTGACCCCGAGGCAGACGCGTTCTGGCGACTGTTCTACATCAGCGAGGCAACGGCGCCGGTCCTGAGCGACATCGACCCTGAGCAAATTCCGCAACTAGGCACGGAACTGGCGTCCGGTCCGGGCAACGCCATCAGCTTCTCCTGGGCGACCAGCACGGTGCCGGTGGGCACCTATCTGCTGGGCGTGTCCGCGACCGACAGCGGGTTCAGCATCTCCAAGACCATCGAGGACCGCAAGGACTATGACCAGGTGATCACCGTCTACAGCGACGCCGTGATCGAGGTCATTGACGAAGAGCCGGAACCGCCGCCGCCACCGTCCGTGGTGGTCACCGCGCCGGAGGCCAACGCCTCCGTCTTCCTCAGCGGCTCGGTCGACATCGAGTTCGTGATTGACCTCACGGACCAGAGCTTCACCGGCCTGACCGTCTTCTACGATGATGACACCTCGTTCGACAACGGCATCCTGGGCGAGATCGCGACCGACCTGGGCGCAGACGACACCTCCGCGACCTGGACGCTGAGCAACGACATTACCGAAGGCGGATACACGCTGGGCGTCGAACTCAAGTACGGCGAGAGTGGCTCGGCGGTGAGTTATGCGGCGGGGACGGTGGAGTGGGTTACGACCCCGACGCTCCAGGTGACCGCGCCGACGACCACGGTGATTACCCGGCCGGGCAAAGACGTGGCTATCTCCTGGACCACCAACGTGCCGCCGGACGTGGCGCAGACGCAGGTTTTCGCCCAGCGGGCGGACGACAGCAGCGCCGATGCCGTCAGCATTCAGCCACTGAGCGCCGAAGGCAACACGTCAGTCGTGTGGAAGCCCACCAATCTCGTCGGCAGATACGCAATCTGGGTCCGCCTGCAGTTCAACGACGAGTCGCTCACCGATCTGTTGGCCACGGCCGCGGGATTTGTGCGGATCTCGACGGCGCCGCAGATCGTCTGGGTGGGCTCGTTTGCCGATCAGGACGAGAACGAAGAATCCGGCGGCGCGATCTTCGGCGGCGTGCAGTTCGAGGACAATCTGGGATCCTCGTTCACAGCGGCGGGCGATCTCGACAGCGACGGGGCGGACGACTTCGTGATGTCCGCTCGCTTCGGGAAGCCGGACTTCACCAATCCGGAAGGGATCGGCCATGGCGAGGCCTACATAGTCTATGGTTCACGGGATCGCTATAGCGGTGTCATGAACGTCAACTCGGTCGGCACCTCCTCGCTCCGCGGCGTGACCTTCACCGGCATCAGAACGCGCCAGGACAACACTGAGACCGACGGGCTGAGCGACATAACCAGCATCCCCGACGTGGACGGCGACGACCTGCCCGAGTTGGTCTTCGGGTTCCCCTACGTTGAGTCGCGCGGGCACAACGTCGACCCGGACCAGGACGGCGTGGTGTCGGCAGAGTCGTTGGGCAGCCTGGAGCGCCCCAATCAGTTTACTCGGGGCGGCATCGTGATCGTGAGCAGCACCAACTCCGTCTTGAAGAACCCGGATTCCGGCACGCCGGTAATCAACCTGGACCTGGTCGGCCAGCGATTCGACGAGATGTGCGTCCAGCTGGAAGCCGGCCAGGAAGGCAACTTTGACTGGGTACTGGACATTTTCGACTCGGAGGGAGATCCCGCTTGCGGCGGCAGTTGCGAGGCGCCTTCCACGGACGGAGATCCCGACGCCACGGACATCAACTGGGGCTTCTCCGCCGCACTGTCGGAGGATTACTTCAGCGCCATGCGAGGCACCGGCTGCCTGGTGCAATACGGATTCCATCTCAACACTTGCGATTATGACTATTGTGCCGGCACCGGGCCGGGCTACTGCCTGCCCGAGGGCCCGAATCTGCACGGCCACATCAGGGCGGCCGACACCGACGGCCGGCTGGAAGGCTACTCTGGTTACTATCCGGACCGGATCTTCGCCCTTGACGAGGACGATCCCGACTTCAACCCGGAGGACTTTGGGGATAACGAGGCCCGTGAGCCATACGGAGCGCGGATCATCGGCGTGGGCGTGGAGGACGGATTCGGAACCTCGCTGACCCTGAGCGACCCGCTGGACGATGACGAGGATGCCGGCAGCATCATAGTCAGCGCCCCGAATCGGACTGCACGCGGCCTGTTGTTCCAGGTAGGACAGAACTGGGAAGCCGACTGGCCCGAGACTGGCGGAGAGATCGCGGGACTGGAGCGACCGGCAGGCACGCCGGCAACCAACGCCGATTCCGGTGTGGCTTACATGTTCGATCTGCGAAGT
>JANQGB010000303.1 GCA_028277545.1 Phycisphaerae bacterium
CCGCGGCGACACCGAGGAGTTCCGCGACCTTCTGCCGCTGATCAAGAACGACTCCTAGCCCGCAAGCGGTACTTGCTGACGCGAGGTGTCCGGGTTTCCTGTGCGCCTCGATCACCATGAGCTTGCCGTGCCCGCAAGTGACCCAGACATCCGGGTTTCGGGCGGTTCCGAGGTTCCGGCTGCAGGACTATTCAAATTTAAGTATGCAAAGACACATATTTTGGTTAGAAAGCAGTATCGTTAGTAGTTATTTCTTTCAATTTAATATTATTAGCATTTTTACAAATAATCACAATTTACAACTATTGAGATTATTGTGACTGCGGTAACTCTAGGAACCGCGTAAGCAACAAGAATGAGAGAGGGAGGGAAGTCATGAAGCGTTCGACTGGCGGCTGCTGCGCCCTCGCCATGCTGGTGGCATTGGCGGCGGCGAGTCCGGCTTGGGCCGGAAACAAGCTCGCGATCGAGAGCCTGTCCAACCGTCCGGACAAGGTCAGCGGCGGGGACGTTCTCGTGCGCGTAAAGGTGCCGCAGAACCGGGATCTCGGCTCGGTCGTGGTCACCTTGAATGGACAGGATGTCAGCGACAGCTTCTCGGCCGACCCGAGTGGACACGCCCTGACCGGGCTGGTGACAGGGATGGCCCTCGGCGAGAACACGCTCAAAGCGAGGGCCAGGCGCACAGGTTCGGCGCGCTTGACCCTGGAGAACCATCCGATCACGGGACCGGTGTTTTCCGGGCCGCAACAACAGCCCTTTATCTGTGAGACCCAGACCTTCAGGGTCTACCCGGGCGGCCCGTTCCTGGGTGACCCGCTCGACGAGTCCTGCTCTGCGGCAACGCGGGTCGATTACCCCTATCGCACCACGGACGGTGTCTTCGCCCCCTTCGATCCCGCGGCGCCACTGCCGGCCGACTTGGCGACGACCACGACGACCGAGGGCGATACGGTGCCCTATATCGTGCGGCTCGAGACCGGCACGGTCAATCGGAGCATCTACCAGACGGCGATTCTTGACAATCCCGCGGTGCCGGGCCCCGATCTGCAAAGCCGCGCGGACGCCGGCTGGAACGGGCGCCTGGTCTACATCTTCGGCGGCGGCTGCAGAGGCGGCTGGTACCGGCAAGGGAACATTGTCGGGTTTGGCCTCGCGACCCTCGACCACCTGTCGCTATCCCAGGGCTTCGCGACCGCCGCGGCCAGCCTGAATGTCTTCTTCAACAACTGCAACGACCTGTTGGCGGCCGAGACCATGATGATGGTGAAGGAGCGCTTCATCGAGACCGTCGGGCCCATGCGCTACACGATCGGCTGGGGCTGCTCGGGCGGGTCCTATCAGGTGCATCAGATCGGCGACAACTATCCGGGGCTGCTCGATGGAATCGTACCGCAGTGCAGTTTCCCCGAGGTCGGTTTCGGCACCATCCACACCCTGGCCGATTCCCGCCTGCTCGAGAACTACTTCAACAACAACGCAGGGCCATTTTGGACTGAGGAAGAGCTGCGGGCCGTCTCCGGCTTCGGCGTGTTCAACAGCATCCCCAATCTGAGCAATGGCGCGGCCCGCATCGATCCCGTTCCGGACCGCGCCGACGGGCGGCTCTCGGCGGAGTTCTCTCCGGTCGTCCCGGACGCGCTGCGCTACGATCCCTTTACCAACCCAGAGGGCGCGCGGGCGACGGTCTACGATCATACGATCAACGCCTACGGTCGGGACCGGAAGACCGGCTTCGCACGGCGGCCTCTCGACAATGTCGGGATCCAATACGGGCTCGCCGCACTGAACGCCGGTGAGATCAGCAAGGCGCAGTTCCTCGATCTGAACGAGAAGATCGGCGGCTTCGATATCGATGCGAACTTCGTGCCCGGCCGCATGGTGGCCGACC
>JANQGB010000368.1 GCA_028277545.1 Phycisphaerae bacterium
GATCTGACCACGACGGAGGATGGCTCCTATTTCATTGACGGGAGGATGTCCTGGGAAGATGCCGACGGCGACGGCGTCTATGACCAGTTCAACATTCAGCGTGAACCGGACGCCACCTGGGTACTCCCCACGGAGCATGAATGGTACAAGGCGGCGTATCACCAGAACGACGGCCCGACCGGCAACTACTTCCTTTACCCGACCAGCAGCGACAACCTCCCGGACTACGTCACCGACGGCGGCGATCTCAGCGGTACGGGAGGTCCTTTCACAGACGGTGGGACCGACCCCGGTAACTACGCCACCTGGGACGGAGACCTTAGTGGCGGTTGCGGCTTTGACTGCGGAGGCATTGGCCCCCCATATCACCGCTCGCAGGTTGGCGAATGGGAGAACTCGGGCAGCCCCTACGGCACGTTCGATCAGGCCGGAAATGTGTGGGAGCACCTTGAAGCACACGAGATCTATGAGCCCGACGGTTGGGATGCCCTCGTCTTCCGCGGCGGGAATTTTCACGAATCTCAGGACTTTCACCTGGGCGCTGATTACAGACAGATCTTCCCCTGGGGTAATTTTGACGACAACACTAAAGGTATCCGTCTCGTCGAGCTTCCCTGATTGTGTCTGGACATCGCTCTGTTGGTGCTGCCGATTTCGGCGACCATGGTGACGTGGACAATCTCTGTTATATGCGGGCTGCGGATGTAGTCTCGGCTCGGGGTCGGCATTTGCTACAGGCCTTGGTCTAACTGTCACGCTGCTGGCCCACGCGACTCCTCAGCCGTTGCTGAGCGGCCCGGAGTCGTCCTGCCCGCACGTTGGAGCATCTGGTAGCGGCTGGCCTATGGAGGGGAGGACCAACGCAAACCCATGCTCGGTCGTGTTATTGATATCGTGCAACTCGCGTTGCCCGCACGGCTTGAAGCCCATGGCCTGATATAGCCGGTGGGCTTCGAGGAATCGGGTGTCGCTCCACAGGATCATGCGCGGCTTGCCTGCTTGGCGTGTGTAGTCTATCGCCAACTCGCTCAGTTGCCGGCCCCAACCCTGTCGTCGCAACGACGAGTGGACGTAAAGCGCTTTCAGTTCTCCTTCATCATGATACAGTTGGACCGCCACCGTGGCCTTGATCTCACCGTGGTGCTCCAACACCCAGAATTCGCCGCCCCTCGCCCGGAAGTAGGGCCCCGGGTCCAGCAGATGTTTGTCGACGTCGTCGGTGTCCAGGACGCAGCCATACTCCGCGTATACCTGGCCGATGAGTGCGAGAATCTCCGGGACGTCGCCCGGCAGTGTGGGGCGCACATGTGGCGCGGATCGCTTGTCGACCATGCTCAGGGCCTCGGTCTATGCGACTCGACTAGCTCGCCCCAGATTTGCTCGAGGCGGCTGAAGACCGCCTCCCAGGTGTACGGTCTCAACAGGTGAGGCATAACATGCGCGGGATCGCCCAGCGGTGGCTTGCGTAATGCCGCGTCCACTGACTCGGCGAGAGCATCCACGAACCCGGGTAGGTCGGACGGCTTCGGTACGTCGGGGCCGATCAGTCTCGGTAGCGGTACGCGTTCGAGCACGCGATCGAACTGGGCATGCAAGCCCTGCCGTAGGCCGGGCAAGTCCGTGCATACCAGCCGGCAACCGCAAGCCAGGGCCTCGATCAGTACCAGGGGCAGGCCCTCGTAGAACGAGGGCAGGACGAAGACGTCACAGCGCCGCAACAGGTTCGCCAGGGACCGCTGGCTGAGTTGCCCGTGCATTACGACGCGGGGCGACATGTCTGCCATCCGCCGGCGCAACGCTTCCGACTCGGGCCCCGCGCCATCGCCGGCCACGTTCAGCACCAGGTCAGGCTGGCGCTCGGCCAAGTGCTGGACGGCGTCAAGAAGCTGGGGAAGTCCCTTGGCGTGGCTGTATTTGCCCGCGTACGCCAGATTCGGTCCGGGGCCGGGCGGTTTGCGGCCGCGAGCGTGGAAGTGGTCCTGGCGAAACCCGGTCCCGATCACGTGAACGCGCCCGGGGGCGACGCCGAGTGCCTGAACCAGCGTCTCGGCGTGGCCGGCGTGCAGCACGCAGAAGCGGTCGTTGCGCGCGCAGCCGCGTTTAACTTCCTCGGCTAGGTGAGGGCAGAGAGACATCTGCCGCAGGCCGGTTGCGTGGCAATGATTGACCACTGGTGTGTCCGGGGCAATGTCCTTCACCAGCGAACTGAGCAACCAGATGTGCCGCGTGTGGATCACCTCCGGCCGGAACGACCTGACGACCTCAGAGAGGTGCCTCTTCCAGGCAGCTCGGTAGGTGCGCAACTGTTCGCCGTCCAAATCGGCGAATCGGCTGCTGGCATAGGGCATTACGTCGCTCATTCCTGGCAGCGGGAAGCACAATTCGCCAGTGCCAAAGGCGAGCGGTTGTATGTGACCGGCATTCAGACCGCCCACCTGGGGATGTGGATCGTCGTGAGGCACGCCCACGACCACCCGCTGGTCCCAACCTGCCCCGGCCGCCAGACGGACCACCGCCTCGAGGGAAACACCGCTCCCCGTGAACGCGGGGCGCTGCGACAGAAGATGCAGGATTCTGCGTGCCATGGTCGGCCCTCCTCGCAGCTGTTCCTAGGTGTTCAGATTCGTTTGTCAAGCATCTGGCCCCACGCTGTTGTCCCCATTGCTGCCCGGAGGCTCTCCAGGCACTGTGCAGGACAGAGCCTCCCCGGCGTGGCGTCGCGGAGCACATCCTGGCGCCCGGCCCCGCTGAATCTGCCAAAATTCGTGTAAGAATCATTGTCTCCCCCGCGACTACCCCCATCGGACATGCCCGCCCGGACCGGCCAGCCCGGACGGGCGGCGATCTGAGCCAATTCTGTTCACGGGAGGACAAGCACATGTGCGAACGTATGTTCCTTCTGTATGCGTCTTCGATGCTGTCTTTGTTGCTGGCAGGTCAGCGGGCGGCGTACGGTCAATGCGAGCCGGTGTGCCCTCCGGCTGACCTGGTCTTCATCATGGACACCTCGGGCTCCATGGAAGACGAGAGCCGGGTGCTGTGCGTCGACACGGCCTACGTGGTGGAGGACCTGGCGGAGTATGGTTTTGCCGTAAGTCCCAGCTACCTGGGGATCACCAATCTTGGGACCGACTTGTTCCCCTGCCTGACCGACAGCGTGCTCTCGCTGCTGGGGTCGCCGGTGCCCGGGTCGTCGAGTTGCGGTGCGGACCTGGAGCAGCACGAGGACTGGGCACCGGCCGTCGCGATCGTTGCTGAACGGTTTCCCTGGTCTGAGGGGGCGATTCGGCTGATCGTGCCCCTCAGTGACGAAGCTCCCTGCGCCGGGGACCCTTGCGAGGATCCAGGCGCCGACCGCGAGGCTATTGCCAACGCCATAGAGATCGCCGGTGACCACAACGTCATTGTCTCTCCCATCACCGGCACGGGGTCTGGCCCTTGCACGATCAGGCTGGCCCGCGACCTGGCCGATTCAACCGGCGGCGTCACCCACGAGTCAACCGTGCCCCAGGTTGATATGGCCGGGGCTATCCGCGCGATCTTGGCCGACGCCTGCGAGCAGTTCACAGACTGCAACACAAACGGTATCCCCGATCTGTGCGAGATCGAGCAGGGGTGGAGTGGGGACTGCAATCTCAACGGCGTGCCAGATGAATGCGAGCTAGCCGCGAACCCAGACGCGGACACTAACAGCAACGGGGTCCTGGACGATTGCGACGAATGCGTATGGGATAGCGATTGCGATGACGGCCTCTTCTGCACCGGGCGAGAGGCCTGTAAGGACGCCAATTGCCAGCAGGGCGAGGCTCCGTGCGC
>JANQGB010000437.1 GCA_028277545.1 Phycisphaerae bacterium
CGGATTTCTCCGATCCGGCGTTGACCGACGACAATAGGCGTTGGGTTCACCGCAAGCGGGATTCCGGTGTCCCACCGCAATACTACTGGATCGTAACGAGCCGCGACCTTCAGTTCGCGCGGACGCCCGAATGTCGACGCCGCCTATACGCGTCGATCAAGAACGCCGGAGACTCTGAGCCGCTACACTAACCTCCCTGGCGCTAGGCCCGGCATTCATGCCGGGTTATGAGCGAGGTATGTGGCCAATGAGTCCGCTTCCAGCGGGCTTCTCGTGGTTCGGGTTCACCCTTCAACTATCTCCGACCGTTCCGGACCGTCGATAGCGCTGCCTTCCGCGTGAAGCCCGCACTGCCACGGGCCTGGTCCACAACGACACGCGGCTCCCCGTGCTTGTATGACTCAGCACAGCCCACCACGATCCACCCCCGGTGTCTGAGGACCACCATCGAGAACCCTGGTGAACCAGGGTGGCACAGGGCGTGCGACGCCACTGTAACCCGGCATGAATGCCGGTCCTAGCGCATGCAGGTCGGCCCCAATCCGGTCCAATCAGTCAAACCCGCCCCTCAGTCTACGATTCAGGTTTTCCCTGGCCGGACCGTGTGGTCGGGCTTCCGGTGGTGGCCGTGGGCAAGTATGCTGTGGCTAGGATCGGCGTGCGGCGGTGGCAGACAGGCTCGTGTTCCTGGCTGACCGGCGCTGCTCGGCCTGGTTTTGGAGGAGTCGATGATGACGGGCACGGCGTGGAAGCTACTGGCGGCTGGCTTGTTCCTGGCAATGGCTGTTGGCTGTACCCAGCGCAAACCGATTGATGACCACCCGCCGAGCCTTCCCCAGCCCCGCGAGTACGAGTGTTACCGGGCGGGCGGCCCCGTAGAGATCGACGGCCGGATTGATGACGCCGCCTGGACGCAGGCGCCGTGGACCGAGCCGTTTGTTGACATCGAGGGCGCGGCCAAGCCGAAACCGCGCTACCAGACTCGGGCCAAGCTGCTCTGGGACGACGAGTACCTCTACATAGCGGTCGACATGGAGGAACCCCACGTCTGGGGCACGCTCACGCAACGCGACTCCATAATATTCCACGATAACGACTTCGAAGTATTCATCGACCCGGACAGCGATGCCCGCGACTACTACGAGGTCGAGGTCAACGCGCTCAACACCATCTTCGATCTGCTGCTCAAACGCACCTACATCGACGGCGGCCCGGCCCTGCACGACTGGAATCTGCGGGGGCTGAAGACCGCGGTTCACGTTGACGGCACGCTGAACGATTCCTCGGACACCGACTCCGGCTGGTCGGTCGAGTTGGCCATGCCCTGGGAGGCACTGGGCGAGTACACCCACCGCCCGGCCCCTCCGCACGACGGAGACACCTGGCGGATGAACTTCTCCCGCGTCGAATGGCAACATCAGCTAACGGACTCGACGGCCTCGGGCTACGAGAAAGTGCCGGACACAGCCGAGAACAACTGGGTCTGGTCCCCGCAGGGCAAGATCAACATGCATATCCCGCAGCGGTGGGGCTATGTGCGGTTCGTCAAGTAGACCAGGCAGGGGTAACCCGACGGCATTGCAGCGCCAACGGCCGGCGATCCGTAGATCGGGTGCGTCCCGAACGCACCAGTTTCAATTCGGTTCGCCCAACGAACTACACCAACGTCGCCGCCAGCGTAACAATCTGAAACGCCCCCAGCGGCACGGTTGAACACCGGGCGGTCACATCGTGTGACAGACCCTCCACGTCCATCGCGCGTTCCAGCAGGTCGACACCCTCAACCGCGCCGACTGGCAGGTGCCATTCAACCGTGGCCTGCCCGCGCCCGCCGTGCGTCTCCACCAGCCGGCAGATCAGCCTGCGCCCGTCGCCGGCATCTTCAGCGCACTTCAATGCCGCCACCGCCACACCGATGGCGCCGCTGCGGCCAATCGTGACCGGTGCCCACCTCTGTCGCACCTGCCCCGTCCTGTCCGGCGGCAGCGGACTCCCGATCAGCGGCGCGTTTAACGCCTGGGCCTGTAGATCCACCCCGCCGGCCCGCCAGTCGCCATCGTGCACCATCAGGCTGTACGTGAACTCCTGCACGCCCATGTCGGCATCAGGGTCGGGGAACTTCGGGCTGCGCAGCAGTGAGATACCCATTACGTTGCCGTCGCAGGAGTGCCCGTACTTGCCGTCGTTGAGCAAAGCCACACCGAAGCCTGGCTCGGACAGGTCCATCCAGCGATGGGCGCAGACCTCAAACATGGCCTGCTCCTGCGGACTGTTGCGATGAGCGGCCCGATCCAGGTGTCCGAAGGCGATGTCGTAGGTGGCCCGGCGGGAACGAACGTCTACCGGAAACAGGGCCCGCAGCAAACGGCGTGACCCGGGTCGAATGGCACGAGTCACGCCGTTTGCTGCGGGCCCTGTTTCCGGTAGACGTTCGTTCCCGCCGGGCCACCTACGACATCGCCTTCGGACACCTGGATC
>JANQGB010000513.1 GCA_028277545.1 Phycisphaerae bacterium
CGATGTCATTGCACGTTCGTTTCAATCGCTTCTTGTCGCTCTTGTCCCAGAAGGGGTATAGTTGCCACGCATCGGGCGGTGTCTCAACTTCGCCCCCATTGTCCATCATCATGCACCGACGAAAGGACTCTGGGAATACAACGCCAAGTCTCTTCTCCGCTTCCGCAATGAATCTCTCTTCAACAGGGAATGGCATCAAACTGCTCCACTTTGGCTACGGTTGCTTTCGGGTCCAAACCGTCGTGAAATCAGGGTCCACGACTTCTTTGCCGCTCGACCTGAGTCGATATACGCCCGGATCCGCCTTGCGGATGGCATTGGGGTCGGGTGGAAGGCAGCAGGGTTCAGCTGAATCGTCAAGGTCGATTCGGATTCCGTCCTGGTTGGAGTAGGAACGAATGATCTCTGACCAGTCCTTGCGGGCTACGACGTTGTCATCTCGGTCGAGATAAGTTACCCCGACGAGAATAGTCTTCCCGATGAACTCGGACGCGCTCGACTCGTCAAGTTGAGGTGCTTCCATCTTAGGAAACTCCCTGTTTACGATCCTTATTCTGGCGTCGAACGTGCCCAGGGCAACTTAGCAAAGGGGATCGTGGACTGGGAGGCATCGGCGAATCGTTGGACGATGCTGCGGGAGGTGACGGCGGCAGATAAGTACGCAGATTATTAGCGATCTATCCGCCGCAAGGGCTAATACAACAAGCATGTATAACAGCGGTAGCAGGACTCGAACCTGCGACCTCCGGGTTATCAACCCGGTTAGTGTCGCTCGGCCGCCGCGGCGCCGATGCGGCAGAAGCCCTTAAGGGTGGCTCCTCCTTCGACGACCAGTCGGGGTGCGGACAGGTCGCCCCTGATCTCCCCGCTGCGGGTGACTTCGATCTTCCCGCGAGCCCGCACGTCGCCCTGGACACGGCCCTTGACCAGGAGGTTACCCACGATGACCCGGGCGGCCACCGTGCCCCGCTTCTCTACGACGACGTCGCCGCAGGTGGCGAACTCGCGCACGGCGTGGTAGCTCTTGATCCGATAGTCTTCGAGGATAAGTCGCTGCCTGCAGTGAGAGCAGAAGACGGACATGGCCCGCTCGGCCACCTCGTCTTCGCCGCCGCAGTGAGTGCACAGGACCCGCTTCATGTTGCGTCCCGAATGCGCTCCCGCCATGGCCGCCGCGCTGCCGCGATGCTGAACCACCTGCGCTGGCCGCATCACGGTGGACCATGGCCACGGAGCCGGCGCGCAAAAGGCGCAGTCACTTCTTGGCTTCGGCGGGCGTGTCTGCCGCGATCTTGGCCTTGGCCTCGGCGGAGTCAGACGACGACCTGCCCCCCGGTGCCGCAGCCGCCTTGCCGTTCGCACCGGTCTGGCCGTTCTGCCCGACCACGCAGCGGCCGATGAAGATCGCGCCATCCGCGACCTCCAGGCGGGTTGTGTGCAGGTCACCTTCAAGCTTGGCCGAGGCGCTCAGGTGTACCTTCTCGGTTGCCTGAAGATTGCCCTGCACCTCGCCATCCAACTGAATGCTGCCTGCCTGCACCTCACCCTGCAGCCTGGCACCCTGGGCCACCTTGAAGGCACCCTTGGTGCGAACCTGGCCTTCCAGGGTGCCCAGCAATTGGGCGCCCTTCTCGAACTCCAACTCGCCCTTGATGCACGCGTCGGGCCCGATCACGGTTCCGCTGTCACCCTTGGGTTCGGCCATACCAACCTCCTTGTCTGGCACGAAGTGGGAACGTACGGACCTCCTGCCCCCAAGCCCTGCGGAGGTGAACACTACATATTATACCTTGCGAGCGGAATCAGGCAATAATTGCGCCCACCAGGCGCCTCGCTCCAGGCTGCCTGGTAAGGGAATTACGTTTATTCACAACAGCGTGCCAGCTTCTTACTCGCTGCCTGGCATGGCTTAACAACTGGAAGATGTGCTTGTGAAATCTACGACGTCGAGTCGAGGTCAGTTTTGGTCACCCACGGAAGGCGGCTCGCCGGGGCCGGGCGGGCGGCTGGCTTTGCGGAGCATCAACCGGCCCTCGCGCAAGAGTGTGTCTTTGCAGGAGAGTTGCACGCGGTACTCGCCCGGTTCGGGAAACCTCAGTCCGTGGAACTGCAAGGCCAGGTTGGCGATGGCCCGCGGGTTCCGGAACTCCACGATGCCCGTACCTTGAACCAGGGGCGGGCGGGCGTCCTCAGAATCGACAACTCGGATGGTCAGTGGTGTTTCGCCGCGCCCGTCTGTGAGCGCGACGTACACGCACAACTGCGGGTGAACCATGGGGAACTGGTACGAGTGAATGGTGCTGAAAATGCCGATCAGCGACTGCTTGCTGGTGACGCGGTCGGTGATGATCTGGTCGCAGATACAGAGGGATAATACATCCGGGACCGGGACAAAGGTACTCATGGGCAGTTTCCGTCAGCAGCAGCGCCCGGGGCGCTTGGCACGTTTCAATCCACTCCCGGCGTGCGAGCATTATAGCATGAAACTCGCCGCGAAGTCTGACCGACTGGCGCCTCTTAAGTGAAACGTCGCGGTCCGCTCTGCTCAGGTCCGGATGCGGTCGATCAGCACCACCGCTACCGGTGTGAACACGATAATCGGCAGCCAGGAGGGCAGCGCGGAATAGGAGTCCGCGCTCAGCAAACTCTGCCCCACGAAGGCGACCGCAAAGCATAGCCCGCACAGCGCCAGGCACTTGGCGATGTCGGTAATAATCGTTCCGGGATCGCGGTCCAGCAGGAACGGGATGCCAAGCAGAAGCAGGACCAGGTTGACGATTGGCGCCGCGAAGCGCGCGTTCCGGGCCTGGCGAATCGTGGCCGCCACGCCAGCGGGAATCTCCCGCGCAGCCAACTGGCTCAACTGCCTGCTGCTGAGGAAATGAACCCACTGCCCGGACTGCATCATCTGGACGCGGGCCGGAGTCAGATCGCTGTCGTAATAGTTGATTTCCCGCAGTGTCAACTCATCCGTGGGACCGATGGTGTCGGCCGCAGCCGTCTGGCGCAGGCGTTCTAGTCCCCGAGTCAGCTTCCAGCGACCGCCAATGGGATGACCCGCAATGGGCTCCCAGACCGCCGAATCCGCTTCGATTGCGGATTTGAAGATTCCGTTGTTGTCGCGCTGGATCACCAGCATGCGGCGCATGGTCTCGGTCCGCGGATGGAATTCCTGAGCGGACAACAGGCGACCGTCCCGGTCCTCCAGGAACCAGACACCGTAGGTCATGTCGCCTCTGGCGTCCTCGTGCCGCCGGGCGAGCTTGTCAGCCACCGAGGGGATAAGAATTTCGGTGTTGGCCACCCACAGCGTGGTGGTCAACAGGCCGAAGGCGACCACGGGTGCCGCGACGCGGTACAGACTCACCCCCGAGGCCAGCATGGCGGTCAGCTCGTTGCTCCCGCGCAGGCGGGCAACCGTCGCCGCACAAGCCACCAGCGTGATCACGCCGGAAAGCTGGGAGAAATAGCGAAAGAGGCTAGGGCCGTAGTAACTGGCGATATTGACCAGGACCACGCCGGCGGACTCGCCGCGCTCGGTGAACTCGTCCATGTTGAAGAACAGGTCCAGGACGATGTACAGGCTCATCATGATCGACAGCGCGATCACGTAGTTGATCGCCAGGGAGCGAAGCAGGTATCGGTCGAGGATGGTCATCGCATTCCTGCCCGCCTCACCGGCGCAGAACCCGGGTCAGCGTCCAGACGTCCAGCACGCCAACCAGCATTATGCCCGCCCAGATGGTCACCACGCCGATCATGGTGGTAGCGGCGTTCTGGGTCATCTGCCGGCCCATGATGATGCTGGTAATCACCACCAGCGAGGGAATGAAGCTGATTCCGAACGCCGTCAGCACGTGCGAGCCGCGAAAGACGATGCCCAGTGCCGCGGCCAGGACCACCAGCACGAAGGCGCTGACGCTGAAGGCCAGGCGGGCGTGGATGACGCCCAGGATCTCCCGCGCCAATTCATCCCGCTTCTCGACCACCGCGGCTCGTCTCTTGGCGAAGGCCCGCCGGCTGGCTATCTCGCTGTCGGGGGCCAGGAGTTCCTGGTCGCTGATCGAGGTTACCTGCCGCACAACGTGGTCCGGCAGGGCGACGGAGGGGAATTCCAGGCGGCTGCGTGTGATAGTCTGGCTGGGGTCGGCCCCGTCGGTGATCGTCACACCGTCGGTAAGCTCGACGTAGGCCTTGCCGAAGTCCTGCCCCGGTTGAGTGTGAATGTCGATCGTTCCCGCTTCGGCAACTGCGTGCCGGATCCTGCTGCCCACCCGCTCGACGAGGCGTACATTGGTGAAGGTGGGCTTCGAGTCGAAACTGTCGGTCACCATCTCTTCAGCCTGGAGCGTGTACTCGACCTCCCGGTCGCCGAAGGTCAGTTCGCAGTCTGGCTGCCCGGTGTCGTCGAGCTTTCCAAAGTCCACGGCCAGGGAGCGGTAGAAGCGTTCTCGCGCCAGGACCGCCCGCGCCCTGCCCAGTTCCTCCTGGATGTCAGGCAGGCTGCCGGGTTGGCGCAGGTAGAAGAATAACTCGCTCAGATCGAGCCACTTGACCTTCAGTTCGAACTTCTGCGGGATACGGTCCAGGGCGAAATCCTCTCGGGCGTGCTCGGCATAACGGCTGTTGGCCCGATCGTAGAAGCTGACCCCGGTGAGCTCGACGCGAAGTGAGGGGGTGGTTCTGAGGTGATCGAAGCGGATCTGCACGGCCCCCGCCGTGCCGTACCGCATCCACTTGCCCTTGTCCATTTCCGCGAAGGCGACCTTGTCGATGCGGAGTTTCTCCGAGTCTGCGGGCAGGTCGGGCTCATCAACTGAATGGGCCGATTCGCCGTATATCCGGAAACGGTCCTTCCTCAGCGGCAGGCGGCCCGGCGCCTGGAGTTGGTGGGCGACAATCTGGGCCAGGTCGGCCCGGAGAAACCGGTCCAGGTTACGCACCCGCCCGGGGATCAGGTAGTTTATGGCTCCGAAAGTGAAGAGGGCTGAGACCAGACTGATGGCCACCGTGGGGGCAAAC
>JANQGB010000587.1 GCA_028277545.1 Phycisphaerae bacterium
GTGCGACCATGGCGACCCGCTCCAGGGCGGCCACCGTTGCCTGTCGCTGGCTTTCGAGCCGCAACTGTGGTGAAGCCGGCTGGTCCTGCACCAGGGCGATCAGGTCTTCAGCCGTTATGCGAACCGTGAACCGCGGCATCGGCGGCGCGGTTTCCGGTCGACCCGGGCGCAGCTCGATGGTTACGGTCTCAGTCTCAGGATTCTGCGCCGGAGGCGCGGCGGGCTCCGCCTGCGCGAACCACAGGCATGCCAACGTCGAGAGACCAGCAATTGTGACCCGCATCTTGGAATCCTCCACTCTGCCTGCCGCCAGGTTTCGAGCGCCGCAACCACGTCGATGACTCAGCGGCGCAGACTACGGCGCGCCACCGGTGTACGCAACCTGGTCCGGCGTGTGTGCGACGAGATCAGTAGGAGGAGTTGCTCTGGTGAAGGGAGGCAGTCCGGATAGATGCAGTCTGGGTATCAGGGAGACCTGTAGACTGTGCCGTCCGGTTGCCTCTCCTCCCAGGTTCGGGCTGGCAGTTCGGCGTAACGGTTTGGATCTGGCGTTGTTCTGGTCGTGATCAGTCTGCTGCCGTACCTGCCCGCCAGGCCCGGAGCCGTCAGGTGCGCGGTACGATGAGTGCCTTGACCGCTCGCCCGGCCGCGACCTTGGCCAGAGCCTGGTTGGTGTCAGACAGCCCATACTCGGCGGTGGCCATGTTCCGGTAGAGTTCTGCCGCCCGAGCATCGCGCATCAGTCTTACTGACCGGTAGAAGTGCGAGAAGTCGGAACCCCATACCCCCTGCACCGCCAGGTGTTTGCGGTTGAGCTCAAGGTGCGGATTGACTTCGACAGAGCCGGCGTCGGTGTACTGCCCGACGACGATTACCCGGCCCGCGTCTCTGGTCCAGCGCAGGGCCTGGGCGACGGCGATGGGAGCACCGGTAGCTTCGATGGTGACATCGGGTCCTCGCCCCTCGGTGCGCTCGGCGATCCAGTCACCACGCTGCTGCTCGTCTGTCACATCGATGTCCAGGCAATCCGAGGCCCCCATTTGCCGGGCTACGTCCAGACGATGGGCCGGGGCGCCGACGCAGAGAACGCGGGCCGCTCCGCGAAGGTGCGCCAAGGCCACGGTCGAAAGTCCCACCGGGCCGGCGCCAAGTACCAGAACCGTGTCACCGATCTCCACGCCCGCCAGGTCGACGGCGTGCAACGAGGTCGGCAGGGCGCAGCCGCCGGCCATGAATGACCGCGGCTCCACGCCGTCCAGCCGGATGCAGTGCGTGCCAGCCTTGAGGTGGATCTTCTGCGCCCATCCGCCGCTCAGGCCGTCTTGCGTGCCGTAGGTGATGCCGTAGACCTTCCGGTGCGGGCAGCGCGTGGTAGCCTTGGCAACCAGGCAATACCAACAGGCATGGCAGGTGCCGTGCACGTCAAGGAAGGTCACCGCGTCACCCTCCTCGAAGGCGCGACCATGCACGTCGCAGATCCTGCCCCTGATCTTGTCCAGCACGCCCACCGCCACGTGGCCGGGGATGATCGGATACGGGACACCGGCCAGATGACCTTCCAGCAGGTGAACGTCGGTGCCACAAACCTCGCTGTAGGTTGTCTTCAGCAAGGCTGCGCCGGGTTCCAGGTCAGGTTCGGCGAATTCGCGTATCTCGGTGGGAACCTGCGGGGCAGGCATGACTGCCGCTGCGACTTTCGACATATGGCCACCTCTCTGCTGCGCGACGCGATATCGTGCGTTGAGGCATCTGCCCGGAATCGGACACTGCCTCGATGCCAGTCTTTATCACAGGATAAGTGATTCGTCATTCCCTGAGAAGCGGTTGGGAAGTGCCGTGACGCAGAGGCATATCTCGTGCGCAGCCGGTAATCGCGCCGCGCCTGGAGATAATCCCTGGTTGTCTTCCTGATTCTGTGCCCGGGCCTATCGACACGGATATAATCCGCGGGGATTGCGTCTAATCATCGGGCCGCCGTGGGTGGGGGCGATCCATTCGGACGTCAGTCCGGCGCATCCATGTCTGAGTGCTTGAGAGTTTAAGAACCAAGGGGACATGGCCTATGCCTCCAGCCGCGCGGGTGACGGACATGCACACTTGCCCGATGGTGACCGGGGTGGTGCCGCACGTCGGTGGGCCCATTTTGCCGCCGGGCCATCCCATGACGATAATTGGCGGGCTGCCGGCCGCGCGGCTGACTGACCAGGCGACCTGTGCCGGTCCGCCTGACGTCATCATCAAGGGCTCTCCAACGGTGCTCATCGGCTTCCTGCCCGCCGCCAGGATGGGAGATCAGACGGCACACGGCGGAGTCATAGTCACCGGTCATCCCACCACAATGATCGGCGACGCCGGCAGTGGCGGTGGCGGCGGTGGCGGCGGCGGTGGAGCCGCTCCGGCGGCTGACGTACCCGACGCCCCAGCACCGGATGCGCCCCCTCTGGAGCCACCGCCGAGCAACCCGCCAATGTCACCCACCGAGTTGGCGGCAGCAGCGATCGAAGTTGCCAACCGGCTGGCAGCCGCGGTGGGGGCGGCGTTGACGGAGATCTGCGAACTTGCTACCGGCCCAGGCGGCGCAACGGATCACGATGCGGAGATCTGACCGCAACGGATGCAGCCGCGGCCGAGAACGCTCGGCATCGGAACTAGCGGAGTATCAGGGGCTCGTTCGGGGGAGCGCGACATGTTCACCATAAGACAGGCCCACATGGACGCCTTCTCAGAAGCATCACGCGGTGCGTTCGAAGAGCGAATGGTGGGCCACTTGCGGTCTCGCTTCCCTGAACAGTGCCAGGAAGCTGGCGAAGAGCGTGTTCGGCAACGCATCAATGACGGCATCAAGCGTGCCGCCCGCTACGACATCCGTACCGAGAGGGACGTGGCCACGTTCATCAGGTACACGTTCGGGATTCGCCCGGACTTCGACACCTCGCGCAAGACTCCCTGGGCACGTCCAATCCTGGAGGATCGCGAGTGCCCGGCGACCGAACGACTGAGAAGAATCAAAGTCGCTGCGCGGGAGCATCGGTCCAGCCAGCAGGGCTAAGATGGAACTGAAGGTCAGCGGCGGACGACGCGCCCGCCGGCAACAGTAGAAGGCGACGCATGGCGACCCTGATCCTGATCCGGCTGGACTGTTTCGCCCAGGAAGACTGGACCTTCGACGACGATATCGACATTCGCGTCAATGGAACTTCCGCTTGGCGCGGCTCGATGGACGAGGGCGATCGCAAGTCGCTGGGCAACCTCTCGATACCGTTCGAGGCCAGCGTCACCATGCAGTTGATAGAGAAGGACTGGCCGGACGGCGACGACAACCTCGGCATGGTCACTGTCACCTCCGAAGGTACCGTAGCGGCCAGCCGCGCCGCCCGTTTCACACAGGACGACGCCAACTACACGCTGTGGTATTCCGTCTACGGCGACGTGCCCACCGGTACCGAACCGGGCGCGGGCGACGGCGACCCGCCTCCCATCGATGAGGATCCCGCCGATGCCACGCCGACCGAGCCGCCCGCGCCGGGCAGCCCGACCGACGTGGGCTCTCCCAGTGTGGCCTGCACCCTGTGTCGCCTCATCGTTGAGGTGCGTGATCCAGTCG
>JANQGB010000718.1 GCA_028277545.1 Phycisphaerae bacterium
CAACGCCACCGTAACCGTCGCCATGTACATCGTCCGGATTGCCCGGGTTGCCAACGGTAACCATCTCGTAGAAAGGCCTCTCGGCCAAGCGGAACCCGACCTCGCCCCGTTCCTCCGACGGGAGGTGGCTGATCAAGGTCGAGGCCAGCAATTCCGCGCCTGGACCATCAAACGATCCGCCGCGCAGGCCGCGAGCCGACGCCGAGAATATCTCCTCAGTCCACTCCTCGACATTTCCGCCCTGGTCGAAGGTGCCGTAGGGGCTAGCCGACGGCATGGCGTCGTAGGCACCAACTTCGCTGCGGTAGTGCGGGGCGCCAATAGCATAATCGCCGTCGAAGTAGTTCGCTGAGCCGTTGGTCAGGTCCGTGCCCGGCGGGGCCTCTGCGGTCGGGGCCGCGTTGGACGCCGTCGGATAGTCCCAGTAGTTCCCCGTAGGGCCGTCGTTGGAGTGGTAGGCTGCCTTGTACCACTCATCCTGTGAAGGGATCACCCACACGGCGTCCGGCTCACGCGTGACCGCCAACAGATCCTCATCGCTCGTGGCTCCGTCGAGATAGTAAGACCCGTCCTCCGTGGTAGTCAGGTCCTGCGCGCCGGTTGGCTGGCCGTTCGCCATCCAGTTCGCGAAACGGGCCGCATCACCCCAGGAAACGTAGTTGACCGGCCGGTCGGTCCAGTTGGGGCCAATACTGTACCTGTAGCTGCCTGAATGCCCGGTGCGTCTGATCTTGCAGCCGTCGTCGTTCAACCACATGTTGGGATTGTAAAGACCGTAAGCGTCGGTTGCGGCGACGGACTTGAGGAACCGAGTGTACTCGCCGGCGGTCACCTCGTAGGTGCCGATCTTGTAGTTGTACGCCACGCCGCCGTAACCATCTCCATGCGTATCGTCCGCATTGCCAGAGTTGCCGACGGCAACCATCTCGGGCCTCAGCAGGCTGAAGGGTTCCAGCGGGCCGGTCATGGACTGCTGAAGCAGATTGAAATCGTCCAGGTCGGTGTCGCAATCCTTGTCGATGTCACCCACCGGACGCCCCTCGGCATCGACCGCGATCCCTGGCGGCGTGTTGAAGCAGACGTCGGTCTCGTCATCCACACCATCTTGATCAAAGTCGTACGCTGACGCTGGCGCCGCCAGCCCGATCGCCAATCCCAATAGCAGGTTCACCTTCCAAGCGCGCATTCTGGCACCTCCTTCGCGACCGTCTCACAACTCGACATCTACCCCGTGATACCTCTCGCAGCGGCCGGACTGACCCGACGGCCCGCTCGCGTCGTCGCCAAACGGCCTTCATCGCGATGGCCTGCAATTTGAACCAAACAAAAGGCCACCTGCGACGCGCGTCTGGATCTACCGCTCCGGCTGGTTCGTCACGCAACCCTCTGGATTACCCCTACGTACGAGATGGCACAAATGGCCTGACTGTGCTGCGAACGCATGATGTCCTAGCGCGACACTGCTGAGCTTGGCCTGGTTACGCTGGCATCGTGATCACTACACAACAGCCCGTGCCGTCCCCCGTTTAAGACGTACCGAAATGGCTGACGAGTTAATCAGACCCGCGAGAAGCCCGCTCAGCGTACGAAACTTGAGTTCAGAGCCGGGCCCGAACTACGGGCTTGCGGCATGGCTACACAAACCCCGCTTACCCCTGGGTCGCACCAGCCACGACATGCACGCGCCCCCCGAATGGTCATAACCGCTTGCTGGTCGGGTCTGCCTCACATCTGATCGGCGCAGGCTCCGCGCCGCGGAGTTGATCTGTATACGCAATGCTCCGAACTGGGACACTGTAGGTCCCTTCGCCCTTGGCGGCAACCTTGCGGCAATTTTTCCCTGGCAAAACGCAGGGGGCGGCCGTCTCCACCCGGCGATCAGCTACGCGTAGAACGCTTAGTGCTAAGGCAGTCGCCAGGCCCAATCCGGCACCGAGCACGCGCGTACGGGTGTCGCTCAGAACCAGGCGAACGGATCACAACAGGAGAGTTGTACGGCTGCGTGTCAGCAGGCTCCGCGGAGGAAGGTGCCAAGCGTCCGGAAGAGGATGATAAGGTCCAGCTCGTAGGACATGTGCTTGAGGTAATAGAGGTCGAACTGAAGCTTACGCTTGGCGTCTTCGACCGTGTTGCCGTACCGGAAGCTGATCTGGGCCCAGCCTGTGAGACCGGGCTTGACCAGGTGCCGCTCGGAGTAGTAGGGGATCTTGCGAGCCAACTTCTCGACGATATCAGGGCGCTCTGGTCGCGGGCCAACGAGTGACATCTGACCGCAGAGCACGTTGTATAACTGCGGCAGTTCGTCCAGACGGGACCGCCGCAGAAACCGTCCCACGCGGGTGGTACGGGGGTCGTTCTTCGAGGCCCAGACTGCACCGTTCGCCTCGGCGTCGATACGCATGGTGCGAAGCTTGTAGAGCCGAAACAGGAGACCGTTCTGGCCGACACGATCCTGCCAGTAGAAGACCGGTCCGCCGTCGTCGAGCTTGATAGCCAGCGCCACCAGGGGCAACAGTGGCAGCGTAATCGCCAAGCCGAGGATCGAAACCACGACATCCACGGCTCGTTTCAGAGTGGCCACCTCGTCGCAGTGCGTCTTCAGATCGGCAAAGAGAAACCAGTGCGGCGTGATCTGGTCCACTAGAATCTGGCCAGTGGCCTTCTCGTAGAAGATGGCCTCGTTAGTCACGCGGCAGCCCATGCGCAGGCAGGGCAACAGCCAGGCCATCACCTTCGGATCGCGAGCCGCGTCGGCTCCAACGACGATGTCAGTGACGGCCTGGTGCCGGCAAATCGCCGGGATGTCGGTGGTTCGCCCCAAGTGGGGAATGCCGGCCGCCAACTCGCGGTCCGGTCCGGTGTCGTCCACCGCGCCAGCCAGCCGGTAGTGCGGCAGCATGCCGTCG
>JANQGB010000684.1 GCA_028277545.1 Phycisphaerae bacterium
TCCATCCTCCTGCCAGGAATCCAAATCCTTCTTCTGACAGGAGTTATCGATCCAGGGCCCCGAATCTCTTGAGCCTACTTTGCGCTGTACTGCTAGTCCCCCCAGCACCAGTAAGTGTACCCAGGCTCACCAGGCCCGTCTCCTCGGTCCATCGAAACGCCCTACTCGGTGGCGAGCCAACGTCGCCGATAGTGCCCCGGCCAACTACCACAGAGCCATCTGCGTTGGCATCGAAGGCCTCACTCGAGAAAGGCCCGCCCCAGAAGTCGCCGATGCCGTCAATACCGCCGTCGGCCGTCCAGCGAAAGGCCTCCTTGTCGCCCTCGGAAGAATACTGCGAACTGCTGCGGCCCACGACGGTCGAACCGTCGTCAGACACGCCGTATCCGTCGCTGTAGTTGATCCCACCTGGCAGGTCGCCCAGATCCGCCATCCCCGTCTCTATCGTCCAGCGAAAGGCATGGCTAGCGCCATCGACCCCCGCTCGACCCACTACCACCGAGCCATCGGCGGAAACATCGTGGGCGACACTATAGTAATTCCCCCCAGGCAGGTCCCCCAGTGGGATGAAGAACACATCGCCCAAAGTCTGACCTATGCTGCCTGGCGCGATGAGTTGGCAAGCCAGTGCGGCGACGCCCAGTCTCGCGCGGATATCCATGGCTTTCTCCTCTCAGTAGACGCCTGCGTGCGGTCAGTTTACGCAGTCCCTTTTCGCGCACAAGTACGCCTTGTGGCGCTCCCGCCACTGGAACTCATCGGCAGCGTGCGGCACTGCCGTCCAGCGAATATTCGGCGGGCGGTGCGGCGCTCCGCCCCATCCCTCAGTCGATTCTCTCCGCGAGAAGGGAGGTGTCCCATGCAGGACTAGAGCTGTCACTGTATTAGCAACGGCAGAACATCGGGAATCATTCGTACACAGGGTAGTCAGACAGTTCTTATGAAAGGAAGCACATGTCGTACTCACGAATCTGGTGTGTGCTAGCGGTGGCGGGCCTGGCCAGCAGCAGCCCCGCCGGACTGGTTCTCTACGTCGATTCGGATTCCACAGCCGGCAGCCCAAGCGGAACGTCGTGGGGCAGTGCATACTCCCTGCTGCGTGACGCGATGGATCACGTTCACAAGTCCGGGACCCACACCGGCCTCGAAGACGTGCTGGTGCTGACCGACTCGACACAGAGTTGGGATGCCGACGAGCTGATCGGCTTCACCGTCTATAACATCACCGACGAAAGCTGGGGGACCATAACCGACAATACTGCAACCACGGTGACCGCCACGCTCGAGGACGGCGAACACAACGATTGGGACACTGGCGACAGCTACGAGATCACCCACCCGCAGATCTGGGTCTCGGGCGGTCCGTTCTATCCGGACGAGGGTGCAGAGGCCACGGACGGCAATCGTGCGGAGACGTTTTACCTCCGACCTGGGTTGGCGATCTACGGGGGGTTCGCAGGAAGGGAGGACTACCTCTCAGAGCGTCCAAGCGTAGACAGCGGAGATCCCGACACACTCAGTGTTCTGACTGGAGACATCGACAAGGACGGTGTCGTGGATAACGACAACACGCTGCACATAGTGTCAGGCAGCCACTGCGACCGCTCGGCGGTTCTTGACGGATTCCACATCAAGGACGGCTTCGTCAACATCCTCGGGGATCCTGGTTTCCCCAATGGTGCCGGCCTGGCCGTTGGCGGTAACGATGTTGACGGGCCGACTATCCGTAATTGCCGCTTCGAGGACAACATCGCCGAACGCGGGGCAGGCGCCTACATCTACAAGGCGGACACGCTATTCGAAAACTGCTGGTTCGAGGACAACTATGCTGGTTATCACGGTGGCGCGGTCCGGACCAGCGGTTCGGACGATGACAGTCCCATCCGCGGCGACACTATCTTCTTGCGATGCACCTTTGTCGGCAATGTAGCTGGCGGGACCGGCACAGACGACGGCGGAGGCGCAATTCACGCCTCCAACTGCGCCCCGACGATCCTCAACTGCCGCTTCTACGGTAACAAGGCTGGCGAGTCCGTTTCGTCCTTGGGCAAGGGCGGCGCGATCCACGTTCACTGCGACGAAAGCACGGTATCCGCCGGCGCTCCCGGCCAGGCCAACGGTACGACGGTCACCAACTCGGTCTTCAGCGGCAATCTGGCATCCCATTCCGGCGGTGCCATGTGGAACGACTGCCCGGACCCGGTGAGTGGTTCCAACGAGATCACCATCACCAACGGCACCTTCAGCCACAACAATGCCTACGGGAACAGTGCCACTGGCGGCGGCATCCGCCACAGCCGCAGCACGCTAACGGTCCGCAACTCGATCTTCTGGGGAAACATTGATCAGGACACCCAGACGACAGACGAGACGGCCCAGATAACGCCCTCCGGCGGCACGATCGACGTCAAGTACGCGTGCGTCGATAACGACGGCGATGATCTGGTCGTCTACACCGATGCCTCGAACACCAAGGACAACCCCAGGTTGATCAACTTCCTTGGTGACGACGGCGAAGTCGGGACCCCGGACGACAACTTGCGCCTGGCGGCAAGAGTCGGCTCCTCCGCGTCCGAAGCGGGCGACAACGAGTCTCTCCCGGCCGACTCGCTGGACCTCGATGGAGACGGAAATACAACGGAGTCGCTGCCACTGGACCTGGATGAGCAGAGCCGCCGCACCGACGACCCGGACACGGCAGACCCCCAGGGAGAGACGTCGCCGGTAGTAGATATGGGGGCCTATGAGTACTTCCGGGACTGCAACAGCAACGGCGTTCCCGATGTTGACGAAACCGCCGTTGTCGAGTTTGAGGGCATGCGTAGTTGCAGGGATCACGCGGATGCCAGTGACACGATAGAATACTGTCTCAAGCTTACCCGAGGCAATACTACGCTGAACACCGAACCGCGTCTGGGCGGCATCGAAGAACTGGAGATCTACCTGGACATATGCGTAGACCAAGTGACTGCGTCAGTCTCGTGCGACGACGATCCCTACACCGGCACTATTACTTCGTCGCTTATTGATGCCGACCGGTTGCGGTTGTCATTCAGTCCAGCACTGCCGCAGGGGGAGTGTTGTACTCTCACCTTGGGGGGCGATGCAGACGACACGTACCTGGTGTCCAGTCTGGAAGGCGACGTCAATCAGGATAAGATCGTCAACACCATTGACTTTTCTACCATCAAGACGAAGTTCGCCGATCCCGTGGACGGCGATAACTTCAAATACGACGTCAACCGTAACCTCATCATCAACTCGATTGACTCATCGACCGTCAAGGCACGTTTCGGCGACCAAACGCCCCAGTGCCCATAGGCCTCACCGGCACAACGGCACAGTCGGGTCCGACAGCGAGAGGCCGCAAGCTTGCGAACGGGGATAAGAAGAGTGATCCACGCCTAAGATAGAGCAATAGGAAGGAGAAATGCCGGTACCCCCCCCGCCCGCGGCCGGCAGCCAAGCCAGCCGCGGGCGGTCTTTTGCAGACCAAGGACGACGGCAGCTGGTTCAGGTGTGGCGGCAGGCAATCCTGCCCTGCTTGTTGATACTCGCCTGCCGGTAACGATCCATGCCCTCAGTCAAATAGGACAAAAATAGTACGAAAGGTTCACTAAAGCAGCTACAGGGGCAGTTGAAACCCGCCGGCACGTTCCGGTACCCTGATGTGGTACAATGTCCGAAAGCGGCGGCCGTGACCCGTCGCGTCGAACGTCCGTTGGAGGAGGTACTGTTATGCGTTGCCGCAATCAGCGTAGAGATTGTGCGCTCGAGTCCAGCCGCCGGATGCGCCTGCCGGCGGCTTTTGTTTTGATGGCCATCCTGGTCGGGTCGGCCACAGTCAGCGCCGCGGAACCAGTGGCGATCCGAATAGTCGAGAACAGCGCCGACCGCGTGGTCCTCGAGTACCAGATCGGAGGGCTGACTGAAACGGCCGTCACCATCGATGGCCAGAAGTACACCCGGTTAGGCCTGGGCGAGGAAAGCCTGCTGAAGAACCCGGGGGCGCCGGCCCTGCCCACCGTCTCCCGCAGCATAATCGTACCTGACGGGGCCCGCATGGCCGTGCGGGTGCGCGCCGCGGACCATTACGACGTAGCCGGAATGGACGTGCCGCCCTCCAAGGGTTACATCCTCCGCACGGTGAACCCGGCGGATGTGCCGTATGCCTTCGGGGCCGAGTACGATACCAACGCCTTCTACCCCGCCGAGCCGGTCGCTCTGCGCGAGCCCTACATTCTGCGCGACCACCGGGGAACCGTGGTCGATCTCAACCCGCTGCAGTACAACCCGGTCAAGAGACTTCTGCGTGTTTACACCCGTATAGTGGTCGAGGTCTACGCCGACGGTCCGGGCGAGATCAACGTGCTGGACGCCAGCCAGCGCAAAGACGAACTCAGCCTGGCGTTTCACGAGGTCTACCGCAACCACTTCCTGAACTACACGCCCCACACCCGGTACACACCGCTGGACGAAACGGGCGACATGCTCATCATCAGCCACGACGCCTGGATTCCCAACGTCCAGCCGCTGGCCGCTCACAAGACAGGTCGCGGCATCAATACCACGATCGTGGGCGTCTCGACCATTGGCAACAACGCAACCGCCATCAAGAACTACATCCAGGGCGTCTATGATGCGGGTGACCTGGCCTTCGTGCTGCTGGTGGGCGACGGAGCGCAGGTGGACACCCCGTATTCATCCGGCGGATCATCTGATCCGAGCTACTCGAAGCTGTCCGGCGGAGACGACTATCCGGACATCATGGTGGGCCGCTTCTCGGCTGAATCTGCCGCCGACGTCGACACGCAGGTGCAGCGCACCATAGACTACGAGAACATGCCCGCCACCAGCCAGGAATGGTTCATGCGCGGCATGGGCGTAGCCTCCAACCAGGGTCCGGGCGATGACGGCGAGTACGATGACGAGCACCTCGATAACATCCGCGACGACCTGCTTGGCTACGGCTACACGCTGGTCGATCAGATCTACGATCCGTCCGCCAGCGCCTCGGCCGTGACAGCGGGGCTCAACGCCGGGCGCGGAGTAATTAACTACACCGGCCACGGAAGCACTACCACCTGGAGCACAACCGGTTTCTCGAACACCAACGTCAACGCCCTGACCAACGACAACATGCTGCCCTTCATCTGCAGCGTGGCCTGTGTGAACGGGCAGTTTGACGGCTACACCTGCTTCGCCGAGGCCTGGCTGCGAGCCACCAACGGCGCCGCTCCTACCGGCGCCATCGGGGCCTACATGTCATCCATCAATCAGTCCTGGGATCCGCCCATGGACGCCCAGGACGAGCTTGTCGACCTGCTGGTCGGCGAAGCCTACTTCAGCCTGGGCGCCCTCTGTTACGCGGGATCGTGCCACATGATGGATGAGTACCCCGTGGGGCATTCCTCCGGCTCCGGCGTGGCGATGTTCGATACCTGGCACTTGTTCGGTGATCCGTCGCTGCGCGTGGTGCTGACCTGCACGGACGACGGAACGGTGGCCCTTGATCAAGGCATCTACGCCTGTGAAGACAGCGCTAACCTCCAGGTGGTCGACTGCGGCCTCAATGCCGACAGTGCCGTCGCGGAAACCGTCGCCGTTACCGTGGCGTCCACCTCCGAACCTGGCGGCGAAGTGATCACGCTCACCGAGACAGGTGGTGACACTGCCGAGTTCATTGGCACCATCGCCCTCAGCCAGACCGACGGGAGCGGCGTGTTGCTGGTCAGCCCGGATGATCTGGTCACGGCCACCTACGTTGACGCGGACGACGGACAGGGCGGCACCGACGTGATTGTCACCACCACCGCGGTGATAGACTGCCAGGCGCCGGTCATCCTGGGTGCCCAGGCCATCAACATCGAGCCGCGCAGCGCCACGGTCAGCATCGACGCCGACGAGGCGGTTCGCGGCACGGTGCACTACGGCCTGTCCTGCGACGCTCTTGGCTCGACCG
>JANQGB010000775.1 GCA_028277545.1 Phycisphaerae bacterium
CTTCGAATTAATCCACATGCTCCACCGCTTGTGTGAGCCCCCGTCAATTCCTTTGAGTTTTAGCCTTGCGGCCGTACTCCCCAGGCGGCGCACTTAACAGTTTTCCTTCGGCACGAGAACCGTCAGAGACCTCGTACCTAGTGCGCATCGTTTACGGCGTGGACTACCAGGGTATCTAATCCTGTTTGCTACCCACGCTTTCGGGTCTCAGCGTCAGGACGGGCCCAGCAAGCCGCTTTCGCCACCGGCGTTCCCATGGATATCTACGCATTTCACCGCTCCACCCATAGTTCCACTTGCCCCTACCCGCCTCAAGAATGGTGGTTTGCCCTGCAATTCCTCGGTTGAGCCGAGGGCTTTCACAAAGCACCTTCCATTCCGCCTACACCCTCTTTAAGCCCAGTGATTCCGAACAACGCTCGCCTCCTCCGTGTTACCGCGGCTGCTGGCACGGAGTTAGCCGAGGCTTCCTCTGGGGTTGGTCAGATCTTCCTAACCCCTGACAGCAGTTTACATCCCGAGGGACTTCATCCTGCACGCGGCGTCGCTCCGTCAGGCTTTCGCCCATTGCGGAATATTCGTTGCTGCAGCCACCCGTAGGTGTCCGGACAGTGTCTCAGTTCCGATGTGCCGGGTCATGCTCTCACACCCGGTACCCGTCGTCGCCTTGGTAGGCCGTTACCCCACCAACAAGCTGATAGGACATGGACCGCTCCCAGGCCGCCGGAGCTTTGCCCGCAGAACCAGGAGATTCCGCGGGGTCATCAGGTATTACCGGCGCTTTCGCAAAGGGACCGAAGTCCCGCCGCTATTCCTGAGCCCGGGGTACGTTGTCCATGTATTCCTCACCCGTTCGCCACTAACTTCCCTTCAAGTTACCCATCAGGGAGTCCGTTCGACTTGCATGCCTTAGCCACGCCGCCAGCGTTCGTTCTGAGCCAGGATCAAACTCTTCAGTTTTGATTCGTTTCTAATCGCCGCCCCCGGCGAACCGGGACCGACGCTCAGATACAAACAGAGGCTTACACTCACACTTGCGCTCGTGAGAATGTAAGCGACTGGACCGGCCGAAGCCGAACCAGTTGCGGGGCCCGGGATGGGTCCCCGACACACCACGATGCGGCCATCCCTGGCAGGACGCCTACATCTTGTGATCGTTTGAGGTCAACCGCCAGATCTTGCGCAATGGCGGCAGACCCCCACATTCCCACGACGACAAACCTGTTCACTTGTCAAAGAGCCAGATGCGGGACACGGCCAACGCCGCCTCCCGCATTCGTTCGGGAAGTCTACCACAGCTTGTGCCCCTGTCAACGCAAAAAATCGCGAAAGTGCTCGGGTTATTTTTGGACGCCGGGAGCGACCAAATCGAGCCCCAGGAAGCACATAGGAGTGACTTCCGACCCGGGTGGCGACGTCTTCAAACTGGCCGGTCAGGGCGCCAACTGGAGCGGAGCGGTTGTCCACATACAATGCTCTCGAATACTGTTGGCGCGACCCTCAAGCGAGACGGACAGCATGAAACGTTCCCCCCTGGTGGTCATTCTTCTCATAGCGTTCGTGGATCTGGCGGCGTTCGGACTGATCATTCCCTTACAGGCGGCGTACGCCAAGCGGCTGGACGCCAGCGCCCTGGTGTTCGGCTGCCTGGTCGGCGTGTATTCGCTCATGCAGTTTCTGTTCGTGCCAGTGCTGGGTCGCTGGTCGGACCGGATCGGCAGAAGGCCCGTGATGTTGATCAGCGTGGCCGGCAACGCGGTGAGCTACGTGATCCTGGGGGTCGCGGACCTGGCCTTGTCGTTGCCGCTGCTCTTCGTCGCCCGCACTATGTGCGGGATCACCGGAGCCAACATTGCGACGGCACAATCATACATAGCGGACGTAACCAGCCCGGCTGAACGATCCAAGGGCATGGGGTTGTTCGGCGCGGCCTTCGGCCTGGGGTTCATTCTCGGCCCGGTCATGGCGGTGCTCCTGAACTGGATTGGCACCAGGGTCAGTGGCCCGGAACAGGGCACCGCCTGGCCGGCGTTCGGCGCAGCGGCGATCTCGGCCATCGCGTTCGTGCTCGCCCTGGTCATGCTGCCCGAGTCGCGACCACCGGAGAAACGAGGCGGCGGGCAGCGCGGACTGCTCGACCTCAAGGCGTTGGCCGACGTCGCCAGAAACCCACGTGTGGCAGAGCCAGTGCTTCTCCTGGTATTGACCACCTTTGCGTTTGTCCTTCTGGAGGTGACCTACGTCTACCTCTGTTCGGACAAGTTCGGCATCGGAATCGGCGGGGTGGGCCTGATCTTCGCCTACCTGGGCCTGATTATGGTCCTGGTCCAGGGCGGCTCGATCGGGCCACTGGTGCGCCGTTTCGGAGAGCCGGTGCTGATCGTCGTTGGACCACTACTCACCGCAGCGGGCTTTGTAATGACGGCCGCAGTCCTGTCGGTCGAGTCCTACTCGCTGGCCTTGGTGCTGTTACTGGTGGCCTGCCTTCCGTTCGGCTTGGGCAGCGGCGTGAGCAAGCCTGCTCTGGACGGACTGATCTCCCGGCACACCCCCGCCGACAGCCAGGGCACCACACTTGGCGTAGCCAACGGGCTGACTGCCGTCGTCCGGGCCGTAGCGCCACCCCTGGGTGGCTTGATGTACGATGTCCGGGGAGAGATGCCGTACTGGGTAGGGGCTGCGCTGCTGACCGTAGGAGCGGGCCTGGCGTGGAAGGTCCTGCCGCATCAACGACGGGCTCTTCATCGCGATGGAGGGGCAGGCGTCGGCTCATCCCGCCTGCAGCGCGAAGCTGACGGCAAGGAACAGGAACAGGACGCCGCATATCACCAGTGAAATGATTACTAAGCCACGCTGCGCCCTAGTTCGTGACAGGGCAATGATGCCCAACACCAGACCAACCAGCCAGCACGGCAGGGCGAGCATCACTGCGCAGACACCTATCGCCAATGCCGTCGGGAGTTCGCCCCTCTGAATCACGTCTTCCACGACATCCTGCATTTGTTGAGGAGTCGCATCCGGCCCCAAGAAGCCCAGAAGGCCGATAGCCGCCAGCACGCTGCCGGCGACGTAAAGCACCAGCGCGGCTGAGGATAACACTATGGACCAGACAGCCATCGGATTGCGCTGTTTGGGCTGCGGGTCGTACGCCGGTCCACCGCCGTAGGCGGGGTCATACCCCGGAACCGTCACGCCCTCTGGGGCGACTGGCGAGATTGGGGAGGCCATCGTTACCGCCGCATCGGCTGTGAGGGTGGAGTCCTGGGGAGCGGTAACGGTCTTGCGACAGTATGGGCAGGCCACCGGTTTGTCGGACCATTCGTCGTCCACCTCGATGGGCTGGCTGCACGCTGGGCATTGGAACTGTATCGCCATGTGGCCGAGCATATCGCCAAGACTCGGCGGCGGTCAACTGGCACGTATCACGCCCCGCAAGCGCCTCGCCTGCTGCGTCTCGGACGATGCGAAGGCCACTACTCGTCAGTGACCGGATGTGGAAACTTGTCAGACCCCTGCCCGGAGCGAAACACCTGCAGACAACGGGCCTCTGGCAAGAAGTGGCGTGACCGTCTGCTTGCGGCTGCAACTGGACGCGCCACACAGGCAGCAAGGAGACCAGCGCGTTTAGTGTCTCAGGGTCTCCACCGTCTTTGGTCAACGCGTAAACGCTGCGTCGTCGACGATCGAGCGTCCGCGCGAAGTTCAGTTCGCGGCTCGGTACGATCCCGCGGTTTTGAGGCACTACACCGGGGAACTGCCGCGTGGTTTGACCGTCCAACCCACGCGGCGATAATCGGCACTGCTGGCCACGAGAACGCACTACCGCAACGGCGAATACCGGAAGCTGCCTCGGCTCCGCCGAGCGCATAGGATACTGAGGGACAGTCACTGCAGTCCGGGAGTCCAACCATGTGCCGTCAAATGAAGCTCTGCGCCTGGGCGATGATCGCGGCCACGCCGTTGCTCAGCCCAGCGGCAGGGCAGCAGACCGATGGCAACCCGACAGACAGCCCCGCCATGCGCCCGGCGGCCGCCAAGCAGGAGATGATCCGCGACCGGGTGCGGCGTCTCGAAGACCGGATGTTCCGGCTGCAGGAATCACTGGCTGACACCGAACCGCAGAGTGCCGCCAAGCTGGCCGACGCACTTCGCCAGATCGGCGAAGCGGGGATCGAGGAGAAGGTGGAGCAGCTCATAACGTTGCTCAGTGATGAGGCATCGCTCTGGCAGGCCAGTGACCGGCAGCAGGCGCTGGTGGCAGACCTGGAAGCAGTCCTGAATACGCTGCTACAGCGCGGCGACGCCGACGCCCGGCGGCGGCGGATCGAAATGCTGCAGCAGCACCGTCGAGACATCGAACAGCTCCTCGAAGAGCAGCAGGCCCAGCGTAATGCCGCGGCCAAGGCATCATCAGGGGCGCGGCGAGCGAGGCAGATCGCCGATGCCATCGACCGGCTCGACCGCCTGATTGAAGCGCAGCAGGCCCAGCAGGACGCCACGCAGGCCACGTCAGAAGGCCAAGCGGCGTCCAGGCAGGCCACCGAGCAGCAACAACTCAGCGATCAGGCCCAACAGTTGGCAGACGACGTAGGAAAAATCGAGGACGGTGCTGCCCCGTCCACGTCGAGCGATGCCGATCAAACGTCCGACGCAGCAGGCGAGTCGACCGCGAGCGAGGCGGCCGGGGAGATTCAGTCGGCCGGTGAACGTATGGAGGCGGCCGCTGAATCGCTCCGAAACCAGGATGCGCCGTCGGCAGCCGAACAACAGACCGAGGCGCTCGAGGAACTCCACCGGGCTCGCCATCGCCTGCAGGAGGAGGCCGAGAGGATCGAGCGACAGGATCAAGCGGACTCCGCTGAACAGGCAGCGGGCAAGCAGCGGTCTACGGCGAACAAGACGGGCAAACTAGCCCAGCGAATGCAGGGCGAGCAACAAGCCGGCGGCGATCAGCAAGGCGGCCAACAAGGCGGTGACCCGTCGCAGTCCGAACCCGCACCCGGGCAGCACAATGTGGAGCAAGCCCGGAAACACATGGACGACGCGGCCGAGGACCTCGAAGGCCGACAGGCAGGTGACGCCACCGACGACCAGGACCAGGCCATCCAGCAACTGGAACAAGCCAGGCGCGACCTGGAGGAAGAGCTGCAGCAGCTTCGACGCGAAGAGCGACAGGAACTGCTCCGCGATCTGGAGGCGCGATTCGCTGACATGCTGGCCCGCCAGGTCGTGGTCAACACGGACACCTCCGCCATAACCGCCCGGGGGGCCGACGACCTGGCGCGAGCCGACAAGCTGCGCGTCGCCGAGATGGCCGACCAGCAGCAGGGCCTGGCCGACGACGCGGCCACCTG
>JANQGB010000842.1 GCA_028277545.1 Phycisphaerae bacterium
CTCAGTGTCCTGCCGCTGGCCCTCCGCCGGGCCATCGACGACCACCTGGCGCCCTGGTCTGTTGTTTGGGCCGAGTTGGAGCTGGACGATCTATGCCAACTGGACCAGCCCGTCGTTCCGTTGGAGGACATACCGGCATACCCGCTCAAGGACCTGGATTTCACGGCGGTTGTGCCGGCAACGCGCCGCTTTGAAGACATCCGCGCGGAGGTAGCCAGGTTCGAGCACGCCCTGCTGCGGCGTATCACTTACGTGACCAGCTACGAAGGCAAGTCGGTGGGCGCCGGCAAGCGAAGCCTGACCTTCCGAACCTGCATCGGTTCAGAGGAGCGCACCCTGGTCGAAGATGACCTGACCGCCTTCTCCGAAGCGTTCGGGGCACACCTGGCTGCCTGCGGGCTGGAACAACGGGGCGGCTAGTGGCGTTCTTGGGCAGGCAGGCACGCCGCGGCCCGCTCGTTCGCACGGAGGATGACGACAGGCCGCGCCGTTCTCCTGCAATCAAGGATCACCTGGCCGTGTATCAGCGTTAAAGAGGGTGACTTCATGCGAACCAGTTCTCAAGTCGGCGGCTGTCTGTTACTGCTGTTACTGCCGCTCTGTGCCGGGTGCCCGCAATACCGTGACCCCTCCGTCCCTGGAGAGATCCGTCGCCTGACTGAGCCGTCCCTGGGGGGCGACTACTTTCTGTACGTGCCGACCACCTACGACGCCTCGCGCCGCTGGGCGCTGGTCGTGTTGTGCCACGGAACCAAACCCTTCGACACCGCCGGCCGTCAGGTCAGGGACTGGGCCAAGCTGGCCGAAGAGCAACAGTTTCTGGTGGCCGCCCCCATGCTCAAGGGCGTCAGCTCCGTGTTTCCGCCCCCCGTGCCCAGGCAGATCGAACTCCAGCGTTCGGACGAGCGGTCCATCCTGGCGTGCACAAGGCACATCCAGGGAGGATACAACATCGCCCGCGACCGGATTTTCCTGACCGGTTGGTCGGCGGGAGCGTACGCGGTGCTCTATACAGGGTTGCGAAACCCCGACATCTTTCGCGGTCTCGCGGTGCTGCAGGGGAGTTTTAACGGAGAGTACTTAGGCGAACTGGCGCGGACCATCGACATCTACCAGCCGGTGTACGTGCTGTACGGTAGCGGAGACGTGCTGACCGGGCGACACGGTCATCGCTGCGTGGAATGGCTCAACGAGCACCGTGCGGCCGTGACCGAAGAAGAGATCGGCGGCTCGCACAAAAACCATCCCAAGCAGGCTTACGCCTTCTTCGAGCGCGTGGTCCGCAAGGCGCCCTGGCTGCACATCCAGGCCATCTGCGAGAACCGCGACGACCCCATGACCATCCGCTTCAAGACCAGGTCCAGTTTCGAGCCGGAGCGCTATGATTGGCACTTCGGTGACGGCTCGTCCTCACCGGTAGCGTCGCCGGTCCATACCTACGCCGTCGAGGGGCGATACACGGTGACGCTGACCACCGAGACGCCGAAGGGCAAGATCGCCCGGCGGGCCGTGGAGGTGACTGTACCGCAGGCGCGAGTCATCAGGACCAATTTGGGCAGCCGCTGATCAGACGGTCGAACACAGGCCAGGTCTAGACGTCGGCCTTGAGCACCTCGATGAGGTCGCGCGCCGTCCAGGGCTTGCACAGGAAACGACGCACGCCCAGAAGTTCAAACTCGCCGGCTCTATCGAGGTGGCTGCTGCCCACTATACGCACGTCCGGATCAGCGGCCAGCAGTCGTTTGGTCGTCAGAGCCGGGCTGCCGTGCGGCAGATCGTAATCCAGTACCACCACGCTTACGTCCCGGGCACGATCGAAAACCTGCAGGGCCTGCGCGTAGGTCTCGGCGGCATGACATACGCAGCCCAGGCGCTGAAGGCTCTCGGCCAGAACACGCCGCACAAGCTGGTGCCCATCCACGATCAGGGCTGTACCCTCAAGCGGCCAGACCGCCTCCTTGGTCGACGACATACCCAGGAGCATTCGCACCAGGGGCTGGTCCTTCAAGGCCAGATCCTCGGTGGCCAGCAACACCAGAAGGCGCCCGCCGGTGTCGGCATACTCCGCCGCCCGGATGTGCCAGGAGATCGGCTGCCCGCACCTGGGGAAGATGTCCACCCATTGTTCCGTAGCCGTCTCGACGAAAGTTAACATCCGCGGCGCGAACAGCTCGTCAAGACGGGCGACGTCCGGGCCGGCTTCGGTAGCGGAGAACAACTGCCGGGCCCGATCATTGGCATAGACGACGCTGCCATGCTTGTCGACCTCCAGCACACCGACTGCCGACGGCTCACGCGGTGAACTGGACGATTCTACAGCCCGGCGTACGCTGTCGAGGATTCGCTCGGTGTCGAAGGGCTTCTCGATGAACTCAAACACGTCGGCCTCGCGAGCCGCCCAGCGCAGATCGCGCGAGGCGAAGCCGGTCATCAGAATGGTCCGAACGTCCGGGTTCACGGCGCGAACCACCTCCGCAACCTGCAGTCCGTGGATGTGGTTCCTCAACATCCAGTCCGCCACCAGAACGTCGGGGCGGTAACGGGTGCCCACCTGTACCGCCTCGCGCCCCGAAGCTGCGGTTGCGACGTCGAAGTGCTCCTGGGACAGGGCGAATTCCAGTTCGTCTCGATAATCCAGCTCGTCGTCAACGACCAGTACTTTCGGCATGCGTCACCTGTTGCTCGGGGGTCGAATGAAGTGGCAGCTCGACGATAATGACAGTACCCTGTCTTCGTCGACTATCGATGTCTATTGTGCCGCCGTGCTCGGCAATGATCCCGTGCGAGATACTCATGCCCAGTCCCGTCCCACCGGACTGCCGCCTGGTGGTGAAGAAGGGGTCGAACAGGCGGGATTTCTGGTCAGGCGTCAGGCCTCGCCCGTCGTCCGCCACACTTACGCGGACCACGCCGGGCCGCCGCTCCACCTGGAGCGTGACTCGCGCTCCGGCCTCCCTGGACTCGACGGCATTGCGAATGAGGTTCACAAAAGCCTGCTCTATCACCACGGGTGCCATGTTAACGTCAGGCAGGGCATCCTCCGCCACAAACTCGACAGACGCCCCGCGTTGGTCAGCGTATTCGCGGGTGGCGTCTATCGCGTTCCGCAGGACGCTGCAGAGATCGCCGGGCAGCTTGTCGGAGGCCTCGTCTCGGGCAAACTGCAGGACGCTCTTGACTATATGCCCGCAGCGTGTGGCGTTGGCCACGATCTTGGTCAGGGCGCGCTCGATGATCTGCTGGCTTTGCGGGCCGTCCCCGAATCGCCTCGCGTTGTCGGCCGCAAGCAGGATACTGCCTATGGGATTGTTGATCTCGTGGGCCAGCCCCGCGGCGAAGGTGCCAAGGGACGCCAGTCTTTCGGACCGGCGCAGCTCCTCCTGCGACCTCTCCAGCTCGCGAGTTCGCTGGCGCACCAGCTCCTCGAGGTGGTCGCGGTACTGAGCCAGCTCTTCCTGTACCCGGACGCGCACGGTGATGTCCCGGGCAATGCCGGCCGCGCGGCACACCTTTCCGTCCCCGTCCAGCACCGGGAAGCCCTGATCGCGAATCCACCTGGTCGTGCCGTCCGGGCGCTGAATGCGATACTCGGTGTCGGAGGCCTCGCCGCGGGCCCGAGCTTCAATGTCGCGTGCCACTCGGGCGCGGTCCTGCGGGTGCACCGCCTCCAGCCAGGTCTCGGGCTTGTCGTACAGGCTCTGGCAGGACTGCCCCCAGACGTTCTCGTATCCCGGACTTATGTAAGCTACTTCGGTATAATCGGGGCTGACCAGCCAGAAGACGTCCGGCACATTCTCGGCCACCTGCCGGAAGCGGGCTTCGCTCTCGCGAAGAGCCTGCTCCGCCTCCTTCCAGGCCGTCACGTCTTCGACGATGCCATCGTAGTAGACCGGAGTGCCATCCGCGTCCCGGGTCACGCGGGCATTCTCTCGGACGTAAATCAGCGATCCATCACGCCGGCGCCAACTGGCCTCCAGGCCGGTGATGCTCCCCTCGCGCATCAGGCGGGCCTTGAAGCGCTGGCGATCGTATTGCGGCTCGAACCCCTCGTTCTCCAGATTGCGGCTGGCCAGTTCCGCAAGGGAGGAGTAGCCGAGCATCTCGACCAGCGCAGGGTTGGCATACTCGATGCGGCCGTCAGGTGTCGTGCGGTAGACGCCCAGGGGAGCGTTATCTGCGAGGGCACGATACCGCGCCTCGCTCTGCCGCAGCGCAACCTCGGCACGCTTGCGCTTGGTCAGATCCAGCCAGACGACCATGCCCGCCACCACGGCGCCCGAGTCGTCGCGTATGGGTACGGAGCGCAGGTCAAACCACCGCTCATCGACGAGAACCTCCAGATCCTGTTCGTCGCCCGCCAGCGCGGCCCGATAGTGCGGCTCGATCAGGATGTATACGTCCGGC
>JANQGB010000856.1 GCA_028277545.1 Phycisphaerae bacterium
GTGGCTGATGTCTATCAGAGTGGCCTTCGGCGCGATCTGCAGCAGGACGCCTTTCATTACGCCGACATAGTGATCCAGCCGGCCAAAATCCGTCAGCAGAGTGATCAGGGGCATCAGGCACCTCGCTTCGGGCAGCAGCTGCCGCTGAATACGATACACCGGACGCTGCCGCTGTGGGCGGACGCACGCGGTTCTATGTAGCTGGGCGGCGGGTGTCAACGCCAACACCGTCCACCGCCGGATTGCCACGGCAAACGCAGATCGGGTACTATTGCGACCTTGTTGGTTGCCGCCTGCGGGCGGCGCGTCGCGTCGAGAATCGGCGACCGTTCAGCGAGTTTATGCCTGGCGTGATGGCCAGTTTCAAGAACAGGAGTGAGACAACATGATAAGACGGACCAAGGATCGGTTCGCTGTCCTGTGCGCAATTGCTGCAATGGCTACTTGCGTTTCGCTGGCAGGTAGTGCCGGCTGTGCCCCCGAAGAGACGGCGCCCCCACCGGCCGAGCCTGCTGCGACTCCACCACCGTCTCCCCCCGCCGGGACCCAGCCACCAGCCGCCCCGAGCGCCAAGCAGCCGGCCCCGGCGGACAAGACCGCGGCGTCCGCGGCCGCCGCGCCAGACTCACCGAAGGTCAGCCTGACCGATGCGCTGGCGGACGCGCTGGCCGCCAACGAGATTGTCCACTTCACGCCCACCGACAACGCCAATTGGGCTGCCAAGATAGAGCTCCGCGAGGCGATCTGGCGCGAAGATCAGCTCGGGCCGACGCCCTGTCTCACCGGCGATACTCGTGGACGTCCACTGGTTCAGGCCGTTGCCGCCAGATTGTCCGCCGAGCATCTGCACCAGTGGGTCGAGGGAAGCCTGGAGATTGCCAAGGATCCCGAACGCGTGGAACTTCTGCGTCAGAGGAAACAGGACAACAAGCCGCGCATGTGGCTGTACCCCGCCCAATTGATAGCCGAGGCAGCGTACAACGTGTCCCGTGACGAAGATCAGAAACGCCGCGCAATTGCGATTTGGGAAGAGCTGGAAGACAAGCGCCTCGTGGAGGCTAAAGCCAGCCACCAGCGAACGTTGGCCTTGTTGGAACAGAAGGAGAAGGATGGCACACTCGACGTCAGTGACAAGATGGAGCTTGACTGGCGGCGCAAGCAGGGACCCGAGGGACCCGGGCGACGGACGATTGGCATCTGGGATGCCGCCGGCGGTGACACTACGGGCAGGAGAATCGACGTCCGGGCCGGCGGCTCATGAGGGGAGAGTCGGCAAATCCGACCTGCGCTGGGTCGGCGACCCGTCCGCGACGTAAATCCACCTCTCGCACGGAAATACCGGCTGTCCGGGACGCAGCCGCCGTCAGGTAACCGTGACGCTGAGAGTGGCGCTATGACTCGAGCGCGGGCTTGACGTTCAGCTCGAGCACTATCTCGTCGTGTATGGGAATCCCTTCCTCGCCGACCTCCGGAATCTGTGTCTTGGTGAGCCGGGCCTGGTCAACGGCTCCGACGTTGACCGCCACAATGCGAAATCCGAGCCTCTGATAGAACCCCATGCCGCTGAGATTGTCGTTGGTTGTGGTCAGCCACAACGTAGACAGGCTTAATTCGCGGGCCCTCTCGATGGCCATCAGGATCAGGGCCGAGCCGATGCCCTCGCCCTCCAGCGTGCTGTTGAGCGTGAGCAACTCCATGGTGTTGTCTTCGAAGTGGAAGGTCAGCAGGCCTACGATTTTACCATCGCGCCACTCGATGAAGCCATCGCACTCATGCGGGTAGTACTGCTTCCCGCGGGACATGACCATCCTGCTGTGCCAATGGCGCTCGATGAATTCGGCTATTTCTGTCCGATCTTCGTCTTGAATAGGCCTGCGTTCCATGGTTCGCATCTTGTAACGGTTTTTGCCAGACGTGGCCAGCCCTCGGCCATCGTGCGCCCCGGCCCTTGGCGTGCTGTCCGGGCCTCGTGGTCGTGTTGGCCGCGGTTCAGCATGGTCATATAACCTGGCCGCCGCGCCCGGCTGGATCGCCCTGCTACCCCTGCTTCCGGGACGATACTGCCCGACATGCCGTATACGTCGGTCAGGTCAGTCGTCATCCTCCACGGCAGACGGGCAAAGTGTTGCTACGCTGCAACTTGCGCATCGGGGCTTTCTGGCGAGACAGACCTGACGCCCGTGCAGGATCATGGCGTGCGCGAAGTAGGTCCAGTCATCTCGCGGTATCATCTCCATGAGATCCCGCTCGATCTTCACGGCGTCCTTGTCGTTCTTGCTCCGCCAGGTAAGACTCATTCTTTGGCTTAGCCGGCCAACGTGGGTATCCACCACGACACCGTCGTTTCTGCCGAACCACGTGCCGAGGATCACGTTAGCGGTCTTTCGAGCTACGCCTGGTAGGCGTAGAAGGTCGTCCATGCTGTCGGGCACCTGGCCGCCGAACTCATCGACGATCATCCGACAGGCGCCGCGAATGCTCTTGGTCTTCTGGCGAAAGAATCCGGAGGAGCGAATGTCGTTCTCCAGTTCGTCAACCGTCGCATTGGCATAGGCAGCCGCGTCCGGATACTTGGCGAACAGCTCGGGCGTGATGCGGTTGACGTTCTCGTCAGTCGACTGGGCTGACAGGATGGTGGCCACCAGCAGTTCGAGGGCGCTGGTATGGCTCAAGGCACAGGTAGCGGGTCCATAGCTGCGCTTAAGCTGGTCCAGAATCTTGCCGGCCCTGGCTTTGCGCTTGGTGTCGGACTCCCCTGTATCCACGACCGGCGGTTTCTTTGTGGCAGGAGGCTTCGCGGCCTTCTTCACGCTCCGCTTAGTGGTCGGGCGTTTCTTGGCCGCCTTCGTCCGCTTACTTGTCTTCTTCGTGGCCTTGGTGGCCGAATGTCTTGACGACATTGACTCCGATCCTTCGATGACCTGTTGAGACCGACACGCCTCCGACGCGGTATTTAAGCGGATATGTGATGTGATCACAACTTCGCTGTGCGGTCAGTCGGCGTCGCCCGCGGCGTTCGTTGGAGGCGCCCTGTGCAGAGTCCACATCCCTACCTCCCTTCTGGCCGGTGGACGGACAATTCCATGCCGTTGCCGATGGTCAGGTTGCAGGATTCGAAAGCACCGTGGTCTCGAATCCAGGCGCAGAAGCCTGCCAACTCCTCGGCATGAGTCAGGGTGTTGTCGGTCAGCAGGACGGCGCGGTCGGCGAGTTTCGGGGTCAGGAGTTCGGCGTATTCTCGGCAGTTCTCCTTGTCGGCGTCGCTGAGGACGAAGTCAACCGGGCCGTCAACATCGTGCAGCAGGTCCGCGGCGACGCCGGTCCGGCACTCGATGCACTCGGCCAGGCCGGCGGCTGCGAAATGCGTGGCGGCAGCGTCGCTCTTGTGCGGCTCCCGGTCGATGGTGAGCAGTCGCCCGCCGTTTTGCTGCAACGCGGCGCCGATCCAGAGGCCGCTGTAGCCGTAGCTGGTGCCGATCTCTACGGCGCGGGTAGCCCGCGTGGCCAACAGCAGGCCGTAGACGAACACCCCAGCTTCACGCGGTATGTTCAGGGCGTCATCCTTGCCCGCCATAAAGGTCTCGACCTGATCGATTACTCTGGCGACGGCGGGATGCATGTCGATCACTCCTGCGACGGTAGGCGATTTCGTGCTTCCAGACTGACCCAACGACGGGATTGTGTGTCTGCGTGGGCGGCATGTCCAGCGCGAGGGCAGAACAAGTGGCGATAACCTGGTCCGCTATGCGGCAAGACCCGAGGGCATGCGCCCTCGGGTCTATGCAGTTGGGAGGGAAGGGAACGAGTTTGCCTGCTGATGGACTATGCCTTGGGCACCCTGCCTTGCTATCGTCGTGCCTGCCGTTCCGTAGCGGACCTTGCGACCGTGGCGCTAGGACTTCTCGTGCTGTTTGGAGTCAGTCTTGTTGGCATCATCCGCGCTCGACCGGGCTGCTTCCTCGTTGAACTTGAACTGCTTGCGGGCGGCCTGATCTCGAATCGCACGCCTCATGGCCTGGTCGAGAGCGGCGCCGGCGGGGTGACGCTTGGCACGCTCTTCCTTGAGGAACTTGTCGCGTTCGGTGTTTATCTTGCGAATCTTCTCCTGGATCGCTCCGCGGGCGGCGCGCATGCCCTCGACGTAAGCTTTGCGTTCGGGTGGTGCCATCGGTTTCATCTTCTCGGGAAGTGACTCAACTTCGATTCTGTCCAGGTCGAATTCGTCATCCTTCGAGGCGTCCACCAGGTCCCACAGGCTGTTGTCGTACAGATCCGTGGCTTTGGCGGCCGTTCGACTCCCCTGGGACTGCACGCCCAGCTTGGCGGCGTTGTCGTCCTGGGCGATCTGGTTGGCGACACCCTCCGCGGCGTGATAGCCATAGGGAATGTAGGTGGAGTTAAGTTCGCGATTGAGTTCTTCCAGCATGGCGTCGTGCGGCGTGGCGATTTGAATGGTGCCCTGGTGCGCGATGATAGCCGCGTAGTACCCGCCGCCACTGGTAGCCACTTCGTTCCAGTGTTCCGCAACTCCCCGCTGCTGATCACCGGCAAAGAACGCGTTTATGACCACGTCGCGAACGCGGGCCACCTCAGCCACGTGGCGGAAGTTGTAGCTGTTGGAAGCCTGGTCGGCGGATTCGTTGCCGGCCACGAAGATCATCTTCAACGCCTGGGGATCGGCGGACCAGCTCATGGTGTGCACCGCGTCGTTCAGCACCCAGCCTACGTACTCGTCGCCGCCGTTGGTGGTCAAGGCCATCATCTTGGCGTGGACGGTGTCGAGGTCGGAGGTCAGGTCCAACTGCCTTACTACGTAGCCCTCTTCCGCCGAGGCCAGCTTGGGAGACCCGTAGGTCAGCAGGCCGACCCGCAGGATAGGCGTCGGTTTGGCGGTGGCTAGCTCGTTCACTACGTCCCAGAGTTTGGCTCTGGCCGAGTCAATCAGATTCGTCATGCTGCCCGAGGTATCCAGGCAGATGACCAGGTCCACCGGGCGCCGCTCTGGAGCCGGCTCCGGTGGCGTAGGTACGGTCACAGGGTCCGGTACGGAGCTGGCCAACGGATCAGGATGCGCTACCGAGGCCGACGTGACGACGACCGCCAATACGACGGCCAAACCTGCGGTTGATACTACGGGGATCAGCGTTTTCATGGTCAGGTCTCCTGTGTGATGGCGAAGTTCTGTTCGTTCGCAGGTGTTGGACGCTGACGGGTGCTGGAGGTTCCGAGCCCTATGTCACTGTCAGGTCACAATGCGCCGGTCAGGCCGCACCGACGCCGGTCGCGGCAGTGCGGTCACCGCGACCACGCGGTAAGGTCTGCGTCAGGCTGGGCCCTTGGTTTACTAAAATTCAACTTGACTTTGACTTGGAGTTTCATATTATTGATATAGCTTTGAATTTTACTAAGGTAGGCCAGGATGGATGCAGACGGCAGCCGCAAATGGATCGACGCTCTCCCGGACGAAGAGCAGGCCTTCATCAAGCGGTTCGTTCTGGCTTCGGGCTCGTTGAAGGCGATGGCGGCTGCCTACGGCGTGAGCTACCCAACCGTTCGACTTCGACTGGATCGTCTGATCGAGAAGATCAGGATTCTAGATGACCACGAGATCGCCAGCGAATTCGACAGGCTGCTACGCGTCATGCATGCGGACGGGAAGATTGATCTGGCTACGTTGAAGACACTCTCGGCTGCGCATCGACAGGATCTGGAGGATGCCCCATGAGAATCCGGCTGGTTGTCGTTGGTGTTTTGGCCTCCTGTTCGCTGCTGCGGGCGGAGAAGACGCTGCGCCAGGTTCATTGGGCGCAGGTGGAGCGTGATGGCCTGCTGCTGGGCGGCGAGGTGATGCCGGCCGGCAACGGCGATACGTTCGACCAACTCAAGATCGAGAATAAGGGCGACACCAGCCTGACCGTACACGTCTTGACCATTGCGGACCCCGGCGTCACAACCTCGACCTATGCGCTCACGGGGCAGGTGCGTTACGAGGATGTTGTTGGTGACGCGTACCTAGAGATGCAGAACCAGTTCGGATCGGATGGAGCGTTCTACTCTCGCACGCTGGGCCGCCACCAGATGACGGCCAAGCTCAGCGGCACGTCGGCCTGGCGGCCCTTCTCTCTTCCTTTCTTCGTCAATGCGGATCGTCCAGGGAGACCCACGCGAATAGACCTGAACGTCGTCCTGCCCGGCTGCGGAGCGGTCTACCTGGGGTCTGTCCGGCTGGTGGAATACCAGGCCGGCGAGGATCCGCTGGCCATACCCGGGCAATGGTGGAGCGGGCGTACTGCCGGCTGGATCGGCGGAATCGGCGGTTCGGTGGTAGGTCTGGTGGGTGGCCTGATCGGCACCTTGGCGTCATTCGGGCGGGCCAGGCGCATCACACTCGGTATGACCACGGCCTTCATCATGTTTGGCGCGTGCGCAGTCGCGGCGGGCGTAGTGGCGGCGGCCACGGGCCAGCCTTACGCCGTGTACTACCCCCTGCTGCTCGGTGGAGGGATCTGCGCGGTGGTCCTGGGCTGTATTCGGCCGCAGCTTCGGCGGCGATATGAGGAGGTCGAACTTCGGCGCATGCAGGCCGTGGACGCTGCCTGACGCCTTGTCGCGTGAGCCCGCACGCCAACACCGACAAGCGCGGCGACCGCCCGAGGTGTGGATCGCGTAACGGAGCGATCAAACCGCACGCTCAGTTCCGCATGGTTATCGATCCGCCAATTCGTGCGCCACGACCGGCAGTCACCCGTCTGGCTGCGTGGATGGCTGACTAGTTGGCCTCGTGGTTGGGGCGGCAGCAGGTGCCGGGCCGGTGGCCGGCGCGATGTAGCCCAGGGTCTGTAACGCCCGGGTGGTCGCGGGAGGAATGGCCACCGGGCGGGCAGGTGCGGCCGGCGGCTGCCTGATGGGTACCCTGTCCGCGCTTATCATCACATATAACCCGAGGGCTATTATTCCCGCGGCCAGTACGCCCAGGACGATGCCCTTTCGGGATCGCTGCGTCGGCTGCTGCTCCATCGCACGCCCCTTTTGAGTCGACCTCGAGGCCCGCGCTTATTCCGTCGTGAAGGTCACGTTCAAATCCAGGGGAATGTCCTCGTCCGGGTGGCTGAAGGTGAAGACCAGCGTGTCACCACAGCCGAACTCGTCGCCGTCCCGCAGAACATCGGTGTCCGTCTCGGGGCCGAGTTCACCGATCAGCAAGAGGTCCGCATCCTCAATGATGATGGCCTGCAGGTCGTCGCAATCCCTGGTCAGCGTAACGGACTGGCCGGCCAGGACCACGGTGTCCACTTGTGTCCCTGTTTCGGTGAGCACGCCCTCCAGGATGTTCTGGTCGTCATCGTAGAACAACGTGACTTCGACATCGAAATCGTCCGAGCTGTTGCGCAGGACGACCGTAACTTCGTCGCCTTGGAGGGCGCCGGCAGCCTGAAGAGCAGCGCCACATCCCGCAGTCAGCGTGATAGCGCCCATGGCCAGGAATACGCCGCGGAGCAGATTCATTCGTACGTCTCCTTTCAACCGGGTTTTCACAACTTTCGACAATATCGCGCAGGCATGTGGCAGGCCTGGTTCACGGCTAAATCTCTCCGTAGTAGACCCGGTATGCGACGTTGATGCAATCGTCATCTGGCTGGAATTAACGACTGATAGCGGGAGGTGACGTTCGGAACGCATCACTTGGCCGCCAGTGTGCCGTCACAGTAACTGAAATAGAGTCCCGGTGCACTCTTGGGTTGGCAAGGGCCAGGGCTTATAATATGAGCCAGGTGCGCGCACTGGCGCTGGATACAGACATTTGCGAAGGAGGGGAAACCGTGGAGAAGCCCTGCGTTCGGTTCTTGCTACCAGTTTTGTTGATTGGCCTGGTGTGCACTCAGTCAGCGAGTGCCGTGATCTTCGACCATGATGGCGACGGTGATGTCGACCTCGTGGACTACGCGGGTTTCTATACCTGCGCCACAGCTCCTGGAGTACCCGCCTCTTCCGAGTGTGTGAGCCTGCATGACGGAGACGGAGACACGGACGTCGATCTGGATGACTTCCGCGCCTTCCAGGTCGCCTTTGGCGGTACCGCTCCAACCACCGCGACCAAGGCACAGCTAGCGGGGAACTCGTTGGCGGACTACCCGTTCTTCGAGTACGTGCGGGCCTTCAACGACAACGCGACGGTGGATGCGGCCATCGACCCCACTCTGTTTCCTGAGGTTGTCGGCGTTACGGCCGACCTCTACGTGGTGTCGGCGAAGTCGGCCGGCGGATGGACGGTTGACCCGTCGCTCATCGACGTTCGCAACGGCGGCGCGCAGACGGTCACCCTGGGCGGCAGTTCGATCGAGGACAATACGTTCCAGGTAGCGGTGGGCGGTGAGCTGAACGCCTACGCGGGCACCGGGCTGGGCGTGGGCTACGACCTGGTGTTGGACTGCAACCAGAACGGTGTGCTGGACGCTGCTGATTACATCGACGGCCTGAGCGACGAGGCGGGTTTCTTCGTGGTGAAGGACACAGCTTCCGAAGGCCCGCTGGCCGTGACGGAGGCCATCTACAGCGGTGGAACCTGGCTCGGGCAGGACACCTACTATCCAACGGACATCGCTTCGATGGGTGAGCTGCCGCTGGTGGTCATCAGCCACGGCAACGGGCACGATTACCGGTGGTACGACCACATCTGGTATCACCTGGCCTCTTACGGCTACGTCGTCATGAGCCACCAGAACAACACGGGACCGGGGAGCGCCACGGCCTCGACCACCACGCTGACCAACACGGAATACATCATCGAGAACCAGGACATCATCGAGGGCGGCGTGCTTAACGGGCACATCGACACCAGCCGCATCGCCTGGATCGGGCACAGCCGCGGTGGCGAGGGTGTCGTTCGAGCGCATACCCGCCTGCGTACGGGCGACTGGACATCGCCGCACTACGAGGTCGAGGACGTCGTGCTGGTGAGCAGTATGGCGCCGGTGACGCATATCCAGCCGGCATCCGATTCGACGCCCCACGACGTCAACTACCATATGTTTATCGCCGGCGCGGACAGCGACGTGAGCGGATCGGCGTCGAGTAGTTCCTCCAAGCCGCTGGCCTTCTACGAGCGGGCCTTCGGCAACAAGCAACTGGTGTACCTCCACGGGTGCGGCCATGCCTGGCTGCACGATGGGCCGGCGACACCTACCTGGGCAGAGGGGCCGGACCTGATCGGGCAGGCTGCTTCCCACACCATCGTCAAGGGGTACTACCTGCCGCTGGTCAAGCTATACATGGAGAACAACCTGGTCGCCCGCGATTACTTTGCCCGGCTGAACGACCACTTCCGTCCGGCGGGCATTCCCGGCAACGTCGTGCTCTCCAACTACTACCGCGCGGCGGAGTCCGAGGACAAGTTCGTAATCGATGATTACGAGTCGCAGACCGGCACGGGCACCAGCAGTTCCGGTGGCGGGGTGTCTTTCAGCGTACAGAACGTGGTCGAGGTCCAGATGAGCGACCTCGACGGCTCTTTCAATTGGACGGGAAGTCAGCCCTCCAACGGAATGACTATGACACGATACAGTGACGACAACCCTCACTGCGTCGTCTTTGACTGGAACGGTGGCAGCTCGTTTTACGAGTTGGACGTGGTCCCGGACGGCCGCAACTTCGCCGCGTATACTTTCCTCTCCTTCCGGGCCTGCCAGGGTACGCATCACCCACGGACCGACGCCCTGGACGGGCCGCTCAGCTTCACGGCCACGCTGCGCGACTCGGCCGGAGTGAGCAGTTCGATCGATTTCGGGTCCATGGGGCACATTACGCGAACGTACGAGCGCAGCGGCGGATGGGCCAACGAGTTCAACACGGTGCGTATACGCCTGACGGACTTCCTCACTGACGCCTCGGGGTTGGACTTGAGCGACGTGGTTGCGATCCGGTTCGAGTTCGGCTCGGCCTTCGGCTCGTCGCAGGGACGTATCGGCCTGGACGACATCGAGCTCATCAATGACTTCCCGCCGACGTTCGTCCCCTTGACCATGAGTCTGCCGGCTCCGGCGCCGGAGTTCCTGCCGCCGAGCGTACCCACTGCGATTGAGGTCGAGATCTTCGAGGGCAACGATGAGGTCATTGAGGGCACGCCCACGCTTCATTACCGGTACGACGCCGGTGCCTGGTTGAGCACGCCCTTGCAGCATCTGGCCGGCGCGTTGTGGCGCGGCACGCTGCCCCCGCCGGCGTGTGGTGAGTCGCCGGAGTTCTACTTTAGCGCCGAGGGCGACGTTACCGGCCCGGTCTTTGCCCCTGCGAGCGGAGCAGCTCAGCCCTACTTCGCCTTCGTCGGCACCTTCGTCAGCATCTTCGACGACAACTTCGAAACCGACCAGGGTTGGACGGTCAACAGTGACCCCAGCCTGACCGGTGGTGAGTGGGAACGTGGTGTGCCGGTTGGTGGCGGCGCTCGACAGGACCCGCCGACCGACTTCGATGGATCGGGGCGTTGCTATCTTACCGAGAACGTGGCCGGGAACTCCGACGTTGACGGCGGTCCAACCTGGATAACTTCGCCCACTTTCGATCTGTCGGCAACGAGCGATCCCGTGCTGCGGCTGGCGTACTGGTGGGCCAACGACGATCAGGACGGTGACCCGCTCAACATCGAGGTGGGTGTCTATGACTCGGGCGCAGGTGCCTGGGATTGGACGCTGATCGAGACCATCAGCAACGTGCCCAATGGCTGGGCCGACTGGGCGGCGCACTTGGCAGATTACGTTACGCCCAGCGCGGAGACGCGCGTGCGTATCAGCGTGTCGGACAATCCGAACAACTCGATCGATGAGGCTGGCATTGATGCGGTCCAGGTTTTCGAGGTTGACTGCGAGTAGGCTGCCCGGCACCAGAACAGAACAGCGGCTGGAGACCGCCGCCTCCCGCAGTGCGGCGGGGGCGACGTGGGCGCTGCGCGGCCAAACAGGGCATTAACGGCAGGCTGGCGGTGACGGCCTAGGCACGGTCAGGTGAGACAGTCATGCCTGCTTGTGTCAGTGATTCTTCGGTGGCCAGCCGGACAGGTAGTGCCCTGCTGATCGCGGGGCACGTGAGTCCTGGGCCACCGTGACGTGGGGACGGGCTGGTGAGGTCGGATTAAGCGGCGTCGGATTGAGACGCAGAGAGGCAGGAAGAAGATGAAAGTGCTCGGTAGCCAGGCGTGGTTGCTGGTTCTGGTCTCGCTGTTGACGGTTCAGGTGGCCGGCGGTGCAATCTTCGACCACGACAGCGATGGCGACGTGGACCTGCAGGATATGCAGGACTTTGCCGGTTGCCTGATGGGGCCGGGTGTGGAAGTCCCGCCAGCGTGTGCCGACATTCACGACGGCGACGAGGATCTGGACGTGGACCTGGGCGATTTTGCCCTGTTCCAGGCTGCGTTCTCGCCTTCCTCGCTGGCGATCGTGCCGACCCAACTGGCCGGCAACTCACTAGGTGAGTATCCGTTCTTCGAGTACGTCAAGGCATTCAATGAGGATGCCACGGTCGAACTGGCCATAGATCCGACACGCTATCCGGAAGTCGTCGGCCAGACCGGCGACATTTACATTGTCGAGGCGAAGAGCGCCGGGGGATGGGTGGCCGATCCGGCGCTGGTGGACGTCACGCCCGACGGTCCCCAGACCGAGACCTTCAGTGGCAGCACGATCCAGGATAACACCTTCCTGATTGGAAATCCTTACGATCTGGACAGTGCAGTATTCGTGCCGGCCACCAACGACTACACCGGGCTGGGACACGGCTACGACGTCGTGGTCGACCTGAACCAGAACGGTGAGTTGGACGGCGGCGATTTCATTGACGGCCTGGGCCTGGAGGCCGGCCTTTACGCGGTTCATGATACAACTCAGCTTGGACCGCTGCCGGTGACCGAGGTTGTGCCGTACAGCGTGGGCGCCATCTTCGGCATCCCGGCCAGCTACACCAACGAGGTCCTGTACTACCCCACCAACATATCAGCGATGAAGCCGCTACCTCTGATCCTGATCGGGCACGGCGGTGGGCACAACTACCAGTGGTACGACCATATCGGCTACCACATGGCCTCCTACGGGTACATCGTCGTCTCGCATCAGAACTGCTACGGACCGCCGGACTGCACGCTGGGACATACCGATGCGGTATTTGAGCTGCAGGACGTCATCGCCGGCGGGGCACTCAACGGTAAGATCGACTCGGAACGGATCATCTGGATCGGGCACAGTCTCGGTGGAATGGGCGTTACCAGGGCTTTCGATTCCCTCATGGACGCCGAGTACAGTCCCACTCACTTCACGCCTGACAGTGTCGTGCTGATCAGTGCCATGTTGCCCAACTCGGCGGGCGGGCCGGACGAGGCGACACCCCATCATGCCAACTTCCACCTGTGGACCGCTGCTGGCGACACCGATATCAGCGGCTCGCCGGCCTCCGAACAGACGCAGACTTTCCTTCTGCACGATCGGGCCACACGCTACCGGATGTCAACCGTCCTCCAAGGCGTCGGCCACGCCTGGTTCCACGACGGGCCGGGCGATCCGAGCTGGTTCAGCGGGGAGTGTTCCATCGGCAGAGACAACACGCACCTGATTGAACTGGGTCTCTTCCTGCCGCTGATCAAGTATTTCGCTGAGGGAAACGTACCGGCAACCGACTTCTTCTGGCGGCAGTATGAGCGATTCCACCCTATCGGCGTGGATACGTCCGATCCGTGCATCGTAGTGAGCAACGAGTATCGCAACGGGTCCGAGGAGGGCAACTTCTTCATCGACGACTACCAGACCGGCACGTCGCTGGGGGTGAGCAGTTCAGGCGGCGCGGTGGCCTACAGCGTTCAGAACGTGACCGAGGGCAACCTGGACGACGCCAACAGCAGCTTCGCCTGGTCCTCAAGCGATCCGTTCAATGGTATGACCCACGCGTCCAGTGGTGACACGAGTCGCGGTGTGGTGTTCGACTGGAACGGATTCGATGCGTACTACGAGTGGCAGATCATCCCGTCGCAACGCAACTTCTCAGATGACCTGTATCTCTCCTTCCGAGGGGCGCAGGGCACGCAGCATCCCTACACGCTGGCGGTGCTGGATGACCTGACCTTTGCGGTGACCCTTCGCGATGGTATCGGGACCACGAGCTCGATCAATATCGGCGCTTACGGCGGAGGGCTGGAACAGCCTTATCAGCGGCAGGGTGGCTGGCATAACGACGTGGAGGTGATCCGGATTCGCCTGACCGACTTCCTGACAAATGCCAGCGGGCTTGATCTGACCGATATCGTGGCGGTGCGGTTCGACGTCGGGCCCTCCTGGGGTTCCAACGAAGGACGTATCGTCGTCGATGAGTTGATGCTGACCAACGACTTCCCGCCGTACTTCATACCGTTGACCATCGAGATGCCGGCACCGCCGCCGGAGTTCCTTCCCCCCGGCGCATCCACTGAGGTTGACGTGGAGATCTTCGTTGGCAACGACGCGCTCGTGGAGGGTTCAGCCACGCTGCACTATCGCTACGATGGCGGTGCCTGGCAGACGGTGCCGCTCGCCCTGATAGGCGGCGAACTCTGGCGTGGTACGCTGCCCCCGCCGGCTTGCGGCGACGCTCCCGAGTTTTACTTCAGTGCCGAGGGAGCCGCTACCGGTCCGGTATACGCACCGACGGGAGGCGCCTCCCAGCCTTTCGTATCTTTCGTGGGTAATTTCATCGGCATATTTGCGGACGACTTTGAGACCGACCAGGGCTGGACGGTCACCAGTGATCCCAGCCTGACCGGCGGGGAGTGGGAGCGCGGTGTGCCTGTTGGTGGCGGTGACCGTGAGGACCCGCCGATTGACTACGACTTCTCGGGGCAGTGCTACCTGACGGAGAACGTCGACGGTAACTCCGACGTGGACGGCGGTCCGACCTGGCTGACCTCGCCCACCTTCGACCTCTCGGCCACGAGCGATCCGGTTTTGCGGTTCGCGTACTGGTGGGCCAACGACGATCAGGACGGCGACCCACTGGACATTGAAGTGGGCGTGTACAACGCCGGTGCCGGGGCGTGGGAGTGGACGCTAATGGAGACTATCAGTAACGTGCCCAGCGGCTGGTACGGATGGGCGGCGCACCTGGCGGATTATGTCACGCCGAGCGAAGAGACCAGGGTGCGGTTCAGTGTGTCGGACTCGCCGAACAACTCGGTGGATGAGGCCGGCATCGATGCTGTCGAGGTCTTCGAGGTGGAGTGCGAGTAGCACAGGCCGTTATCCGGTCAGAGCTCTGCCAAGAACAGGAAAGGATGCGAGACCATGAAATCGCTAACCATGATTGCCGGTCTGTGCGTTGTGGCCAGTGTCGTCACGGCGTCCCCCCCGCAGATTCCCGACACCCCCGCGGTAGTCGATGAACTTGTCTATGCCCGGGCGTTCGCCGTGGAGGAGGGCTTCAAGTTCCTGTGGCGTAAGGAGCGGCCGAACGTTGAGCAAGGCATGCTGCTGGTGCTGAAGGTGGACAAGGCGTTGGCTGTTCCCCGGGCTGCGCCGATGCCGGTGCTCTATGTCGGGGAGCACACGGTTCAGCGAATAAACAACGGCGACCAATCGGGATACCTGGTGGTTGTGGTGCCCGGACAGGTTGATCTGGTCAAGACACCGATCTGGTTCGGCACGCCGGATCTGCCCGAACGGGTGGACTCGGCCAAGGTCCAGGCGGAGCGTGCCCTGGCCGACGAGGCTGGGATTAAGCCGTTTTCGGAAAAGCAGGTGCAGGCTGCGCTGGCCAAGGGTGGCGAGCAGGTCGAGGCCGCCGACATGAGTGCCTTGCTGCGCGATCAGGTCGCCGAACTCATTCTAGAGTACTGTCCGGACGAGAAACACCTGGCCGAGGGCTTTCGGCTTCCGGTGCTGACCCGAGAGAAGCAGAAGCAAGCCGCAGAGGATGAGGATTAGCTCCACTCGATGGTGGCCGGCGGCTTGGTGGAGACGTCGTACACCACGCGGTTGACGCCGGCAACCTCGTTCATGATCCTGGCGGAGATGCGAGCCAGCACCTCGTAGTCGATGTGGACCCAGTCGGCGGTCATGAAGTCCGAGCTTTCCACGAAGCGGATGGCCACCACGTTCTGGCCTGCATAGCTGCGTTCATCTCCCATTACGCCGACCGTGCTGACGGGGATCAGCACGGCGAAGGCCTGGGCGATCTTGTTGTACCAGCCCTCCGCGCGAATCTCCTCGATGGTGATGGCGTCGGCTTCCCGGAGAACTGCCAGTCGTTCCCGGGTTACTGGCCCCATGATACGAACCGCCAGCCCCGGACCGGGGAACGGGTGCCGCCAGACCAGCTCTTCCGGCAGCCCGAGGTGGGCCCCCATCCGCCGCACCTCGTCTTTGAAGAGATCTCTTAAAGGCTCAATCAGCTCGAACCCCAACTCCTCCGGCAGCCCGCCGACATTATGGTGCAGCTTGATGTTGGCCGCCGTGCCACCGACGCTCTGGCCCGACTCGATCACGTCGGGGTATAGCGTGCCCTGAGCCAGGTAGCTGGCGTTGGCAATCTTGTCGGCCTCCGCCCGGAAGACCTCGATGAACTCCCGTCCGATGATCTTGCGCTTCTCCTGCGGATCTTCGACGCCGTTCAACTCCGCCAGGAACCTGTCGGTGGCGTCCACCACGTGCAGGTCCATCTTGAAATGGGCCCTGAAGGTGGTGTCCACCAGGTCGGCCTCGCCGCTGCGCAGCAGGCCGTTGTTCACGAAGATACAGACCAGCCGATCTCCGACAGCCTTGTGCAGCAGCGCCGCAGTCACGCTGCTGTCCACCCCGCCGGACAGTCCGCAGATGATTCGCTCGTCCGGCCCGACCTGGTCAGACACCTGCTTGATGCTCTCCTTGATGACATTTCCGACGTGCCAGCCACCGGCACAGCCGCACACGTCATACAGGAAGTTGCGGATGATCTGGCTGCCTCCCGGCGTGTGCGTGACCTCGGGATGAAACTGCAGGCCGTAAACCGGACGAGTCTTATGGCGTGCGG
>JANQGB010000886.1 GCA_028277545.1 Phycisphaerae bacterium
GCCGGCCATCCAGCCGCTCATCTGGACATGGAGAGGCTCCGCTATGCCATCCGCCTCCGCGGCGCTGCGCAGCATCAGGAGGACCGGGTAGGTGATCTCCTGTCCCTTGGACACCAACACTGCCCCGTCCTGCCCATAGAAGTCCTCGGCGGCGACCATGCCGATCTGAAGATCGCGGGCCCCGAGGCAGCGGATCTCCTGCGCGGCTTCGCCCGGGCGCAGGTCCATCAGGGCATCAAGAATCTCCGGATTGTACTCGCCCGCCCGGGAGTTCATCCTGCGCCAGGCCACATCGAACGACAGTCCTGAGGAGAGGAGCTCATCCAGGTCCAGTGCCACTTTCAGAAGCTGCACGCCAAGACTCACCCGGTCTGACTTGGTCAGGTCCTTGATGGTGCTCTGATTCCAGAAGGGCTCCTGTTGCCGGCCCACCATCTGTGCGACCGCATTAAGCCTGGGGATATTCTCGAGCAGCCTGCGGGCGGCCTTGGGATGCGACGCCAGGAGCTTCTGATCATCGGTGGTCAGAGTGTCCTTGGCGTAGAGCCGGTCGAGCGCCCCGGGCGGCAGGGTCACGCATCCGATCTGACAGAGCAGACCGGCCAGTTCGAACTCCCAGGTGTCCGGCAATTCCAGGTGCGCCGCCATGTGCTTGACGTATTGGCCGACGCGAGCGGCTCGGCCGAACGCTTTCGGGTTGAGTACCGCAACGATGTCCGTCAGGACCTTCATACTTCCCCGGAGCGTGTCCCGGAGCAGCACCCGCTCCGCGGTTATCAAACGGTATTGATCTACGCCCGCCTGCAGGGCTTCCATCAGGGTCTCGGGAGGGCATGGCTTCATCAGGAAGCGGAAGATGTTCCCCTCGTTTACGGCGCTGGTAGCCGTCTGCAGGTCTGCGTTGCCGGTCAGCATTATCCGCACGGTATCCGGGGAACGCCTGCGGACTTCGGCGAGAAACTGGATGCCGTCCATGTCGGGCATCCGCATGTCGGAGACGATGACCGCGAACGGTCCTTTGTTCTCGATAAGCTCGAGGCCCTGCGGTCCGCCCTCGGCAATCTCGAACTCAAAGTGTGCCCCCAGAAGGCGACGGTAGCCTCGTAGAATCCGGGGATCGTCGTCGACGCATAACACGCGTTCGTTCATGGACTCACTTCCTGTAAGAGAGCATCCTGGCATGCCTGTGCCCACACCGGGAGCCGACCGGAAAGGCCCAGCCGGTCCAGCAACTCGTGATCGAGCGCCGGCTTTGCACCGATCGTCTCGCAGTCAGACTGCTCGTGGACCAGGGCGCTGGCTGCATGTACGGCAACCAGCGGGCCGAAGCCATCCGGACCTGCCTGGGCCGGGCGGTGATGATAGGCCACCGCCTGCAACACCTGCTCGCCGAAGCCCCAGAGCCCCAGCAGGTAAGCACCGATCTGGGCATGAGTCGCGCCGATATCCTGCAGCTCGGCATCAGCCAGCCCGATCTCCTCCCGCTCCGCACGCCTGCGGGCGGCGGCGTAGTCATCTGGCAGGACGGCCGCCAGCACGAGTTTGCCAACGTCGTGCAGCAGGCCCGCCACTAAGGAGTGGTCGATAGTAGCCGCAGGCTGACCTTCAACCGTCGCAATCTGCCGGGCCACGGATCCCACTGCCAGGCTGTGTCTCCAAAGAGGCTCGATCGCCAGCTCCCGGGCCACGCGCTCCTCGAACGGGGCGAACACGCAGACCGCCAGCGCCAGACTCTTGACAGTGTTCATGCCCAGGGCGGCAACCGCCTGCGCGGGGCTGGAGACGTGACGGCGAACGCCAAAGAAGGCCGAGTTCACCATCTGCAGGACCTTGGCACTCATGCCGACGTCCTGCGCCACAATCCGGCCCACCTCCTTCAGCGAGCCGTCCGGCGCCCGGAACTCCGCCATGAGGGCCTCGTAGAGGCTCGGCAGACTGGGCAGCCGCTCCAACTCCGTCAGCAAGGACTGGAGCTTGGGCACGGCCAGCATGCCTCTGATAGTCCAGACACGGGACAGGATCTCCTTGAGATCGTCGACCTCGCACGGCTTGGGCAGGTACTGGTGAATCGGGCCGACCGACTGCAGCACGCTCTCCTTGGAACTCTGGCCCGAGAGCGCCAGCCGCACCGTTTGGGGGTACCGCTTGCGAACTTCGTTCAGAAGCTCCACACCACTCATGCCTGGCATGCGCATGTCCGAGACGACGACATCAAAGGTCCGCTCGGACATGACCTCAAGCGCCTCCCGGCCGCTCTCAACAAAGACCATGTCCCATTCGGTGCGCATGCAGCTCAGAGCGCGGCGCAAGCCGCGCAGGACACGCACCTCGTCATCGACGAACAGGATGCTCTGCTTAGCCGACATGAGCCATGTCTTCCTCGACCTCCTGCTCGGCGGGCCCTGACGCCAGCGGCAGGCGGATGATGAACGTCGCCCCCGCTCCCACTTCCGACTCCACAGAAACCTCCCCACCGTGTTTCTGGACCACCACGGAATGAACAACGGACAATCCCTGGCCGGTTCCCTTCCCCACCGCCTTGGTCGTGTAGAAGGGATCAAAGATCCTCGATCGGAGGTCCGCCGGGATCCCCGGGCCGGAGTCCTGGATTCGGATCTCGACCCAGTCGCCTTCGCTGCGAGTGGTCACCAGGATGGTCCCTTTGCCGCCCGCGCCGTCGCCCACCACGTCCGCTATCGCGTGCGCCGCGTTCACCAGCAGGTTGAGAATGACCTGGTTGAACTCGCCGGCCAGGCACAGCACCGGCGGCAGGTCCGGGTCCAGATCCGTGGTGACCTCCGCCACGTACTTCCACTCGTTGCTCGCCACGGTGATAGTGCTGCTGATCGCCCGGTTGATATCCGTCTCCGTCTTGCCGGCCACGCCCGGATGCGAGAATTCCTTCATGGCCCGTACTATCTCGGTCACCCGATCGATTCCCTCGAGCGCTTCGTCAATGGCCTCTGGAATCTCCTCGCACAGGTACTCCAGGCGCGTCTCGTTGACCGCCCGCTCCACGTCCGCCACCTGTTCCGGGGGCATCTGCCCTGACTTGGCGGCTGACATAAGTGCGTCATAATGCCCCAGGGCTTTCTTCAGGTCTGCAAAGCTCTGTTGCAGGAAACGGGTGTTGTCCCCGATGTACTGCGTTGGCGTGTTGATCTCATGGGCTATGCCGGCGGCCAACTGCCCGATAGACTCCAGCTTCCTGGCCTGGAGCAACTGGCTCTCCAGGCCTTTGCGTTCCGTGATGTCGTTTATGATCAGCATCAGGCCGGCGACCCGGGCATGGTCGTCCACGATCGGCGCGGCGCGGAGTTCTGCCGGAAACTGCCTGCCTTTTCTGGACTGAAGTTGAGTTTCGCCGTTCCACTGGTCACCACTCTGGATGGCGCCGAACAGTGTTTCCGCCGTGGCGGGGTCGGTGAAGACGGAGTTCCATCCCTCTTCGTTGATCAGGTCCAGCGTGCAGTGAAACAGTTGGCCGAATGAGACGTTGATGTAGTCTACCGTTCCCTGGTTCGCGATAATGGCAATCGCGTCCCCTGAATCATCCAGGGCGGCCTGAATGCAGGGCAGCAGGTCCTGGGCCCGCCGGCTCTCAGCGCCCTCGTCCGACAAATCCATCTGGGCCTCGTACAGGCCGGTCTCCCGTGCCTCCCGCTCGTTCAACAACCGCTCGGCAGCGCGTACCCTGGCCAGCAACTCTGCCGGCTCGACCGACCTGGCGATACAGTCATGCGCACCCGCGTCCAGCCCGGCCACGAGCTGGTCTGTCTGGCGGTCTGGCGTCAGCAGGATGACACGTACCAGGTCGCTGAGCTCCGAGCCGCATATTCTCTCGCATACGCCCAGCCCGGACAGCTCGGGCAGTTCCCACGCCACCAGGAGTACTGACGGGTGATGAGACCTGGCCAGCCTGACACACTGCTCGCCGTCGCAACAGCCGTGCACTGCGTAGCCGGCTTCTCCCAGGATGCTCCCCAACGTACTGATCATGGCCTCATCATCAGTTGCGACGATGATCGGTGTGTCGTTCACCAGGAACGTCTCGGGATAGTCAGTACTCTCGCTCATGGCGCGATCGGCAGTAATAATCTCAAGGGCGCGGCTGTCTTCGAGTTCAGCTACACCCAGCAACTCGTGGCCGGCAGGAAACCGAGTCCCCATGCCGCCGTTGTGTACTACGTCAACACGACTCCGCAGGCGGAGGCACACCGCGCGCAAAACCCGGCAGTGGTGTGCACTCGATGTGTTCATCGGCCAGCGGAAGGGAAGTCTAAACGTAGCGAGCGGCCCGCCGGCCAGAGAGCCTGGTCCCGATATTTTCGCCGGTGGCGCGGCCCAGAGGCAGGTTGATTCGGGCCAACAGCGTGCCGGTGCCCGTCATGAGGCGCGCGCCCCGTTCCGCTACCACTGAATGAAGCTGGCTGGATGACGGGGAGGTAGGCCGTGATGGTGAATGACGTCGGTACAGGCCGGCCAGGCACACCCGGCAGCCCGTCAGGACCAGCCCCGCCGGCTATCCCGCCCCCCGACTGTCAGGATGAAGTCGCCACTGCGGGAGCTTTTCCGGCTATGAGTTGCTCACCGTAGTCGTAGCCCTGCTGGAAGGCCTTAAGGTTGAGCGATTCAGTGCCCGCCGGCACCGAGTTTTCCACCGACGCACGCAGGGCCTTTACGGAAACCAGGTCTGTGACCGCCGCGAAAAAACCCACCATGACGATGTTGGCTACCATCCGCCGCTGAAGCTGCTCCGCTATGCGCGTCGAGGGGACGCCGAAGGAACTGACTCCCTCCGGCAGCTCTCCTGGCGTGACCAGGTCGGATTCGTAGATGAGAGTGCCGCCGGCGGCCATCTCCGGGGTGAATCGCGTATACGCCTCCTGCGACATCACCACCAGAATGTCGGGGTGAATGACGTAGGGGTATTCGATCGGCTCGTCCGACACGATCACCTGGGCACTGCACGCGCTGCCGCGGGCTTCGGGTCCGAAAGCCTGGGTCAGCGTGGCGTGCTTGTCGTCGTAGATCGAGGCGCCCCGGCCAACGATCATGCCCGCCAGTATCACGCCCTGGCCGCCCAGACCGCCAACCTTGATCTCGGTGATATTCATCCGCTGCTTCCCACTGCGTTCGGCCGACGGGGACAACCTCGTCCACACCGCCACCCGATCCAACGACCTGCCCGGAGGCGGCGCCCGCCTAAACCTTCGTCTTGGCCTTGATGCTCTTCTTCTTGGCCGTCAGCAGGTCTATCAGTGACGGTCTGTCCTTGTCCACGAACTTGCCGCAGACTATTTCTTTCTGGAACTCGATGCCGCAGTCGCGCGGGTCGGCTCCGTTCTTGACAACGCTGTTCTCTTTGTACCAGGTCATGCGGTCCAGCCCGCTGCCCAGCCGGTTGCGGCGTTCGTAGAGCGTTGGGCACGGAGCGATGATCTCGACGAAGCTGAGGCCGTTCTTGCTCATCGCCTCCTTCATGGCCCTGGTGATCTGACGCACGTGGAACGTGGTCCAGCGGGCCACGTACACCGCGCCGCACGATTCCGCCAGGAACGGCAGGTTGAACGGCTGCTCGCAGACGCCGTATGGCGCGGTGGTGCCGACAGCGTCGATCGGCGTGGTCGGGCCGACCTGCCCGCCGGTCATGGCATAGTTGAAGTTGTTCACGCAGATCACCGTCAGATCGGCGTTTCTGCGGCAGGCGTGCATGAAGTGGTTGCCGCCGATGGCGATCAAGTCGCCGTCACCGCTGTAGACCACCACCTTAAGGTCGGGGTTGGCCAGCTTGAGTCCGGTCGCGAAGGGGATCGCCCGGCCATGCGTGGTATGGAACGAATCCAGGTCCAGGTAACCCGCGACCCGCCCGGTGCATCCGATCCCCGAGACGATGGCCAGCTTGTCCAGCTCGAGACCGCACTCGGAGATGGCCCGCGTGAAGCAGTTGACCGTTGTGCCGATGCCGCAGCCCGGGCACCAGATGTGCGGGATTCTGTCGCTGCGCAGGAATGACTCAACCGGGTTGTCGAGCGTGCAGGTCTGCGTTGCCGTGTCACTCATTTGGACGCCTCCACGATCGCGTCGCAGATTGTCTGTGGGTCATGGACCGCCCCGCCGGCATGGGGCACCGACACGACCTTGCACTGGCCGGCCGCACAGCGCTCGACCTCCAGGACTACCTGTCCCAGGTTGATCTCCGGCACGACCAACCCGCGGACGCTGGCTGCCAGCGAGCGGACGTAGTCCTCGATGAAGGGCCAGACCACCACCAGTCGCAGGTGGCCCACCTTTATACCCTGCTGTCTGGCCAGGCGGATGGCCCGCATGCTGATCCGAGAGGTGATGCCAAAGCTGATCACCACCACGTCGGCGTCGTCGAGGCCCTCCTCGTGGTACAGGGCGATATCGTCGGCACCCTTGCGAATCTTGTCGACCAGCCGCGTGACCAGGCCGGCCTGGCAGTCGGCGTTCATCACCGGGTAGCCCTTCTCGTCATGCGTCAGGCCGGTGATGTGAATCCGGTGCCCTTCACCCGCCTGGGTGATCTCGGGAACCATGTCCTCGCCTGCTTCGAACGGTCGGTATTCATCCGGAGACTTGTTGGTGTACCGCCGCGGCACTATCTCGATCTCGTCGGCCGGCGGGATCACCACCTTCTCGGTCATGTGGCCCACGCTCTCGTCCATCATAAACAGCACCGGCACGCGGTACCATTCAGACAGGTTGAAGGCGTGGATCATCAGGTCGCAGCACTCCTGCGGGCTGTTGGGCGACAGGGCGATCACCTCGTAGTCCCCGTGGGAGCCCCACCGGGCCTGCATCATGTCGCCCTGCCCAGGCAGGGTGGGCAGCCCGGTCGAGGGACCGCATCGCTGCACATTGACGAACACGCAGGGCACTTCGGTCATCGCCGCCAGCCCGATGTGCTCCATCATCAGCGAGATTCCGGGGCCGGAACTGACCGTCATGGCCTTGGCCCCGCCCCAGACCGCCCCCTGAATGGCG
>JANQGB010000918.1 GCA_028277545.1 Phycisphaerae bacterium
GTGTCCGTCGAGGCCGATCTTGGCCAGTAAAACGCGGGGGCGGTGGCTGTTCTCGTTCAACGGGGCGTCCTCACTCCACTCGGGCGGCGGGCAGAACCCGCTCTCGCGGTCACCACTCCGGCCCGCCGTCGTAGGCACCGAAGACGGTCTTCATGGTGGCCATCATCTCGCCGACCGTGGCATCGGCCTCGGCGGCTGCGACCAGGGCCGGCATCATATTCCGATTGTCTCTGGCGTCGGCGCGGACCTGATCCAGTGCCTGGGCGTGACGTCCGGCATCGCGGCTGGCCTTTAGTTCCTTCAGCCGGGAAACCTGCGTGTCCTCGGTCTTCTGATCGATCTTCAGGATCTCGATGCCCGGCGGGCCGTCCTCGACGAAGTCGGTCACGCCAACGACCTTCGACTGGCCGGCATCCATGGCCCGTTGCTGGGCGAGGGCCGACTCGGCGATGGCCCGCCGGAAGTAGCCGCGGTCGATGGCGTTCAGCACGCCACCCATGGCGTCGATCTGGTCGAAGATGGCCAGAATCTTGGCCTCTATCTCGCTGGTCAGTTTCTCGACGAAGTAGCTGCCCCCCAGGGGATCGGCGGTCTGGGTGACGTTGGTTTCGTGGGCGAGCACCTGCTGCGTCCGCAGGGCGATCTTGACGGCCTGCTCGGTGGGCAGGGCCAGCGTCTCGTCCATGCTGTTGGTGTGCAGCGACTGCGTGCCGCCCAGCACCGCGGCCATGGCCTGGTAGGCCACGCGCATGATGTTGTTCATGGGCTGCTGCTCGGTCAGGCTGACGCCGGCCGTCTGGCAGTGCGTACGCAGCAGCCAACTACGCGAGTTCTTGGCGCCGAAGCGATCGCGCATCACCCGCGACCAGATTCGCCGGGCGGCCCGCATCTTGGCGATTTCTTCGAAGAAGTCGTTGTGGACGTCCCAGAAGAAGCTGAGCCGCGGGGCGAAGTCGTCCACGTTGAGCCCGCGCTTGATGGATTCCTCCACGTAGGTCATCCCGTCGGCCATGGTGAAGGCGGCCTCCTCGGCCGCGGTGGCGCCGGCCTCGCGGATGTGGTAGCCGCTGATGCTCACCGTGTTCCACTGCGGCATGTGCCTGGTGCCGTACTCGATGGTATCGATCACCAGCTTGACCGACGGCCGCGGCGGGAAGACGTATTCGTTCTGGGCGTGAAACTCCTTGAGAATGTCGTTCTGCAGCGTGCCGCGGAGGTTCTCCAGCGGAACGCCCTGCTCCTTGGCCACCGCGATGTAGAAGGCCAGGATGATGGCCGCCGGGGCGTTGATGGTCATTGAGGTGCTGACCTTGCCCAGGTCGATGCCGTCGAACAGTCGCCGCATGTCAGCCAGCGAACTGATGGCTACGCCGCAGCGACCGACCTCGCCTAGTGCCAGTGGATCGTCACTATCCCGGCCCATGAGCGTGGGCAGGTCGAAGGCCGTGCTCAGACCGGTCTGGCCCTTGTTGAGCAGGTACTTGAAGCGCCCGTTGGTGTCATCGGCGTCGCCAAAGCCGGCGAACTGGCGCATGGTCCAGAGGCGTCCCTGGTACATGGTGCGATGGACGCCCCTGGTGAAGGGGTATTGGCCCGGCTCACCCAGCGCGGTGGCCGGATCGAAGCCCGCCAGGTCCTCCGGACCGACAAAGGGCTTGCCATTCGCCTGGTCACCGACCGGCGGCGCCTCGGCCGGCGGTCGCTCGGTCGCAGTTGTGGCCACGTTGGGCCTGGGTCCGCTGGGACAGTTGCTCATCAATCACCCCTCCATCCAACGCGCCTTCCGCTTCTCGACGAACGCGGCGATGCCCTCGCCTGATTCGTCGCTGGTGAAACAATCGCGGAAGGCGCCCGGCTCGTCTCCGGTCAGGAACGCTCTCTTGGCCGCGGCAATGGCCTGCGGGCCGCCCCGGCCTAACTGCCTTCGTAAGTCATCAATCGCGGCGTTCAACCCGGCGGCGTCGGCCACAACCTCGTCCACCAGGCCGATGTCCTTGGCCTGGGCCGCCGAAATCGGCGCAGCGCCCCAGACCAGTCGCCGGGCCCAGGTGGGCCCCAGCAGGCGGAGGCTGCGCTGTGTTCCACCCCAGCCGGGAATCAATCCCAGCGACGTCTCCGGTAGTCCGATCTTCACGGCCTCAGTCGCGATCCGGAAATCGCAGGCCAGCGAAATCTCGCAACCACCGCCCAGTGCCGCGCCGTGTAGAACCGCCACGGTTATCGACGGCAGCGCCGCCAGGGCGTCCATCACCTCGTTGCCGCGGATGGACATCTTGTGGGCCGCGTCGGCGTCGAAGCCAGCCATCTCCTTGATGTTCGCCCCGGCAATGAAGACCTTGCCTTCGGCCCGCAGCACGGTCATGCGTACGTCCTTGGCCCGGGCGGCGCCGTCCACCGCGGTGGCCAACTTCTCCAGCACGCTGGTGGACATCACGTTGAGCCCGCCCTCGGTGCTGAACAGGATGGTCGCCATCGACCCGTCGACGGTTAGCTTGACGTCGGTTTCACTCATGGCTGTCCTCTTGTCGTATGGCCAACCCAGGCTGGCCTGGTTCTTCCCGGTGCGAGTCCGTGTTGCGCTCCTGGCCGTGCCTTGACGCCGGCCTGCTAGCAGATCCGCGTCCCTATCCGGGACTCACTTGTTGTAGTCGTAGAAGCCCCTCTTGGTCTTCTTGCCCAGCCGCCCTGCCGCCACCATCTTGCGGAGCAACGGGTTGGGACGGTAGCGGTCCTCACCCAGATCGCGGTGCAGCACCTCCATGATATCCAGACAGACGTCCAGGCCGATCAGGTCGGCGGTCTTGAGCGGGCCCATGGTGTGAGCGCAGCCCAGTTCCATGATGCCGTCGATGGCCGCGGGATCAGCGATGTTCTCCTGCGCGCAGGCAATGGCCTCGTTGATCAGCGGCATCAGCACGCGGTTGGAGACGAACCCCGGGCTGTCGTTGGCCCGCAGCGGAGTCTTGCCTACGGCTGTCGCCAGGGCGATCGTCCGGTCCAGGGTGGCATCGTCGGTGTCCATGCCCACGATGACTTCGACCAGCTTCATCAGCGGCACCGGGTTGAAGAAGTGCATGCCGATGAAGCGATTGGGCTTGGACGTTGCGGTTGCCAGCCGCGTGATGCTGATGCTCGAGGTGTTCGAGGCCAGAATACCGTCGTTTGGGAGAATCTCGTCACAGGCCTTGAGGATCTCCAGCTTGACGTCCAGCCGCTCGGTAGCGGCCTCGATGATCACCTGGCACTTGGGGAACTCCTTGATGCTGGCCGCCGGGTGCACGCGAGCCTTGGCGGCGTCGGCATCGGACTTCTCCATCTTCCCCTTGTCCGCCAGGCGGTCGAACATCTTGCCGACGAAGGTGATCCCGGCGTCCATCGCCGCAGTCACTGCGTCGTGCACGTACACCTCGAACCCTGACTGGCTGAACACCTGGGCTATGCCACGCCCCATGGTGCCCGCGCCAATCACGCCAATCGGTTTGGTCTGGTCCACTGCTCCGCTCATGTTGCCGCCTCCCACAAATCGTGCCTACTTGTAGTCAATCCCCATCGCGTCTGCTTCGTCCCGCGTAAGGCCCATGGCTATCGCCACCAGTGCCGCCACCTCTTTGCCCCGCGCCTGTTCGTAAGCATCTAGTATGGCGGCCGACCGCTGCTCCTCTGGCGCGTCGCGCCATTCGTCCCAGATCGCGAATACGTGGAGTCGATCACTACCTTGGACCTGCTCTTCAACGATAGTGGGCCCTGTTTCTGTGGCCGTCGTCTCGTCACACTCAAGCTTGAGTTGTGCCACCCACTTATCGTGGTTCTTATGTTGCTTACTCCCAGGTGCGCGACGTATGAACGCCATAGGTCACCTCCACAACTCATCGTACCTGGTGCGAAACCACATGACATCCCGCACAAATCCTCGGAAGTCTCGCGGAGTGGTTCTCGTTCGCCAATACCGCATTGCCACGCGCCAGTTGGCCGCGACATTCATAGCTTTGCTCAACAGGCCACTGCTCAAGCTCACGCCTAGCGGTTGATCGAGCTCCTCGCGCACCCTGATGATCAGCCTCGCCCAGAAGAACGGGTTGTGCAATGGTTCCTTCGTTCCTGCCAGACCCAAATCTTTGACTGCCAGCGGCCTGGGATCGTCGGCATGGGCCACCTGAATCGGAACCTGGTCTCTGTAGCCCCAGAGTCGGAAGAACGCACACTTGAGTGTGATCTCAACAGTGTATCCAAGCAGGTAGGTGGCGCCCATTCGACGCCCCTTCAGTGCCAGGACAATGCCGTCGCGAAACCGGTCCTCGCGGGCTGCCTCGAACTCGCTCAGGGTCTCAGTCTTGGGAATGCTAAGCGGCATTGCTCGCTCTTATCACACCACTGACTCCCAGTTTGCCTCAGCGGCGGCCAGCACACCACGGGCTATGACCATCCGCTGCGCTTCGGACGTACCCTCGTAAATCTCGGTGATCTTGGCATCGCGGAGCAGGCGTTCGGCCGGGTAATCCTCACAGTAGCCGTACCCGCCGAAGATCTGCACCGCGTGGTTGGCACATTTGGACGAGGTCTCGCTGGCGAACAGCTTGGCCATGGCTCCGGTGTAAGAGAAATCACCGCCGGTGTCTTTCAGCCACGCCGCCCGGTACACCAGCTCGCGCGAGGCGGCGATACCGACCGCCATGTCAGCCAGCTTGTGCTGTATCGCCTGGAATCTTCCCAGGGTCTGGCCGAACTGCTCGCGGGTATTGGCGTAGCGGGCCGACTCGTCCAGGCAGGCCTGGGCAATGCCCAGCGCCTGGGCGGAGATGCCGATCCGCCCCCCGTCCAGCGTAGCCAGCGCCTGGCTGGTACCCTTGCCGCGAGTGCCCAGCAGGTTCTGCTCGGGCACGCAGCAGTTCTCGAAAATGTGCTCGGCCGTGGTGGAGCAGCGGATGCCCAGCTTCTTTTCGAGCTTGCCGATGGTCAGGCCGGGCGTGTCGACCTCGACGATGAAGAAGCTCAAGCGGCGCGACTTCTTCACCTCCGGGTCGGTCAGGGCCAAGACCACCACCAGGCTGGCGTCACCGCCATTAGTGATGAAGATCTTGTTGCCGTTGATCTCCCACCCGCCGTTCTTCTGTTCGGCCCGGCATACGGCGGCCCCCATGTCGGTGCCGCTGCCCGCTTCGGTCAAGGCCAGGCAGCCGATCCACTCGCCGCTGGCCAGCTTGGGAAGGTACTTCTGCTTCTGCTCGTCGCTGCCGAAGAGCAGGATGGGTTCCACGCAAAGCGAGTTGTGGGCGCTGATCAGGACGCCGGTGCCGGCGCAGGCCCGGGAGATTTCCTCGACCACGATCGAGGACGCCACGCAGCCCATGCCCGCCCCGCCGTACTCTTCGGGGATGGTTATGCCGAAGAGGCCCATCTCGGCGAGCTTGGTTTTGAGCTCGTCGGACACGCGGCCGGCGTGGTCGCGTTCCTCGGCGCCCGGCGCTACTTCCTTCTCCGCGAAGTTGCGGAGTTCGTGCTGCAAAGCTCGATGGTCATCGTCAAGTTCGAAATCCATGGATCTTCTCTCGAAAGATTTAGACAGCCTGCTCAAGAACGCATCGGGCGATGATCAGGCGTTGTATTTCACTGGACCCTTCACCGATTTCGCAGAGTTTTGCGTCGCGCAGGTAGCGCTCGACGGGCATGTCCTTGGTGTAGCCATAGCCGCCATGGATCTGGATGCTGTCCAGGCAGGCCTTGGTGGCTATCTCGCTGGCGAAGAGCTTGGCAACGGCGGAGGCTTCGTTGCTCGATTCGCCCGCATCCTGCAACAGCGCCGCCTTGCGTACCAGCAGGCGGGCGGCGTCCACGTGGGTGGCCATGTCCGCCAGCTTGAACTGGATGGCCTGGTGCTGGGCGATCGGCGCACCG
>JANQGB010000932.1 GCA_028277545.1 Phycisphaerae bacterium
GCCCGGCCCTGTCCACGCGGTCCTGTATCTCGAACACGGTGTCCAACTGCTGATCAACGGCGTCGCGCAGTTCGGCGATCTGTGTCTTGAGCCCCGCGATTTCGCGGCCGCGCTGCTCGGCTGCCGACACGCGGGCTTGGGCCTGGAGCTGCTGGTTGATTTCGCGGTCGCGGTTGAGTACGCGGCGGCGCAGGCCCTCTGCTGCTTTGGCGGCGGCGCCCAGGCGGAAGTTGTTCGCCGTGCGGACGTTTACCGCGACGAACTCGAACTGCTGATGGGCGTTCTGCAGGGCATGGTAGGCGCGGGTCAGGCTGGTGGTGACTACGTGATGGCGGGCCTGGTTCTCCGTCAGGTCGGCCAGAATCCGAACCTGGTCCCGTACTGTGACCAGTAGAGTAGTCGACTCGAAAAGGAAGTCGCCTAACTGGTTCCCGATGCGCCCCTGCGCATCGAGCACTCGTGCGACCGCCGGGTCGACCTCGGTCTGGCTTAGCTCGTCGAAATCCCGGCCCCAGCTTTCAGCGAACGCGGCCGCCAGATGTTGATAGTCCGCGCCGGCCTCAACGGCTCGCTCGAGCGCTACCCGCTGTGGCCCGGAGGCGGTTTCGACGCCGTCGGCCGCCTGGGCCAGTTGGCGGACGGTCTCCAGCAGTTCAGTCAGGGCCGGGGATGCACTTTGCCAGACGTCGAGCAGCTCCGCCTGCATACTGGCCAGGCGTACGCGAAGCTCGGCCAGGTCCTGCTGTAGCTCCACGTGAGAGCCGTAGACGCGTCGTCGCTGAGCCGGGTCCACGGGAGGATGCTCCGGCAGCGGCGTGGCTTCGAGCTGACGAAGCTGATGGACGGTGGCGGCCAGCCGTTGCCGTGTGGCCGTGTACTTGCTGCGGTGACTGGCCAGTAGCTTGCGGTCGTCCGCCCGGCGGAGCGACGGGTCCTCGCCGATCCGAGCATCCTGGTCGCCGCGCATGGCTCTGGACAGCCGGCCTCGGAGTTGGGTGAGCCGGTCTTCCAGCAGGCGTTCGCCATCTGTCTTGCGCATTCGCGCAGCGTCGGCAGCGTCCTGCAACCGCGCTGCGTAGGCCGCGGACAGTTGGGTGAGCAGGGCGGCTCCTAGGCGGCGGTCGTCGACCACCAGCCCGACTGACAGCGTACGGGCCGCAGGGTCTTCCGAGACTTCCCACCGGTGGCCGGCCTGCTGCTCCATGCCATCGAGAATCTGCCAGCAGGTCTCCATCAGTTCGGCACGATAGGGCAACAGACCATCGGCCTGCCCTGGCTCCACCGCAACGGAGAAGGCCAGCGTCGCTCTGCGCTCGAATGGACCGACGAGCACGACTCCGACCACGACCAGGGTGGACAGGACGGCCACCAACACCACCGGGAGGCTGCCCGAGGCACCGCGAGAGCCTGTCACGTCACCGCTGGGAGGGTCTTCCGGCAGGCTGGCTTGGTGGGCGGGCATGGTGCCAACGAAGTCCTGCTGATCTGACGGCCGGCCCGCGTAGTGGCGACCGGCGGGCGGCCTGCGGTGAGTTCTGGTCTTGGGCACTGCTGTTGCACTCGGGATCGCTCAGGGCGGGCCCGGCCTCCACAGAAGACCGCCAAGCTCGGTCGGACCAGGCCGGCCGTCCGGTGGTTACCCGTCCCCCGACTTCGCCGCCGCCACCCGCTACGGGGCCACTGGCGGCACTTCACTCAACATCCCCCGGGTGGTTTCGCGGCGGGTGGGCGGGGTGGCATCACGCCGCTTCGTCCGCTTAATGATTCTATCGGGGCGGGTGACAACTCACAAGGTAGGGCGGCCACGCGCTGACTTCGGTTGGCGGTGAGGGCGGGCTCGGCGCGCCCGGAGCGCATTGCAGCAAGGCTGGACTTTTCGCCTTCATCCGCCCAAATCGGGGCCGGTCCACCGGTGGGGCCGGCGATTTTTGCGTTTGACAGTTTGCCAGCGATGTCTATACTCGCGGGTTTTCCGGTGTGGCGAACGTGCCGGTTGGAACCTGTAACCCACAGGGAAGCCTGTACTTCGAGTTCACCCCGAGTATCGTGGTGGGTAAGGCATCGAGCGGCTGCGCCGCTGGGCGTAGTACCGATGTCGAAGTTGAATTGTGTGGCAACGTCGGTCGATCGAGTCACGCACGTCCACGATGCTGCTGTAGCTCAGTTGGTAGAGCGCGTCCTTGGTAAGGACGAGGTCATGGGTTCGAGTCCCATCAGCAGCTTCACCGTAGCGAGCCGGACTCGTGTTGCGGTGTAGCTGTGAAGGCTCCGGCCAGCGAGCGTTTTCGCGACGCGAGGTTGTCGAGCTTCACCATAATGAGTAGTCGCACAGGCTGGTGCGTATTTGCCCGGAGTCGTTGACTCGCCGGCTCCACCGGGCGGTAAGGTGATCAAAAGCGAGCGGGACAATCACGAAGAAGGCTAAGCAGTCATACGAGTGGAGGATTGTGACGGATGGCCAAGGAGACATTTCAACGAACCAAGCCGCACGTGAACGTCGGCACGATTGGGCACGTTGACCACGGTAAGACGACGCTGACCGCAGCCATGACGGTGGTCCAGGCGGCCAAGGGCATGAGCAAGGCTATCTCCTACGACGAGGTGGCCAAGGCGTCGGAGGCGCACGGTCGCCGGGACTCGACCAAGATTCTGACGATCGCCACTTCGCACGTGGAGTATGAGACGGAAGGCCGTCACTATGCCCACATCGACTGTCCCGGGCACGCCGACTACGTCAAGAACATGATCACCGGTGCCGCGCAGATGGACGGGGCGATTTTGGTCGTCTCGGCTGCGGACGGCCCGATGCCGCAGACGCGCGAGCACATCCTGCTGGCCCGTCAGGTAAACGTGCCCTACCTGGTCGTCTTCTTGAACAAGGTGGACCTGGTCGACGATCCGGAGTTGCTCGATCTGGTCGAACTCGAGGTTCGCGAGTTGCTGAGCAAGTACGACTTCCCCGGTGACGATGCCCCGGTGATCCGCGGCAACGCCCTGGGGGCGACGCAGCATCCGGAAGATCCGCAATACACCACCTGCATCCAGGAGCTGCTGGACGCGATCGACGCCAACGTGCCGGAGCCGGAGCGCGACATCGACAAGCCGTTCCTGATGTCGGTCGAGGACGTGTTCAACATCAAGGGTCGCGGCACGGTTGCCACCGGGCGTATCGAGCGCGGTGTGGTCAAGG
>JANQGB010001020.1 GCA_028277545.1 Phycisphaerae bacterium
ACCCTGTAATCACCGTTAAGGTCCGATGCCGGAGACAGGTCGACATGATCGAGTAAACCGTCGTTGTCCGTATCGGGATTCAGCGGGTCGGTGCAGCCACCGCGCACCTCCGCGAAATCCGACAACGTGTCGCCGTCCGTGTCCCGTTGATAGGCGTCGGTGAAGATCTGGAACATCTCGTCCACGTCAAACAGGCCATCCTCATCATCGTCATCATCGACTGCGTTCGGCCTGCCATCGTTGTCGAAATCTCCATCCGGGTCGAACAGGATTACGTCGCTACAGACGCCGGACTCAAGATTCTGCGTCGAGTCGACGTATTGCACCCAAAGGGTGTGGTAGCGCGGCCCGGTCGTGGCCCCGAGGTCGGCGATGACCAGGTCGTTGAGCGGAAGCGCAACCAGGGGCTCAGTGCCATCGATCGGCGTATTCGAAAGCCGATAGGTGTCGGCGGTCGGCGGCGGATCCAGCACGGCCAGCACGCTTGTCCGATCCGTCTGGGCAGCGTCGTGGTTGATCGAGACAGACCCGAGGAACTGCACCGGGTTGGGACGCGGGACGCCGGTGAAAATCCGTGACCGGGCCGAGATCGCTCCGCCCACACCGACTGCTTCGAGCTGGTACCTATACTCGAACAACGGTGTCAGACCGGTGTCGTAGTAGAACCGTTGTTCCAGCTCCGGTCCGGACAGTGTGGCGATCAGACTGAGCTGCCCCGAATTACCAGGACTGTCGCGGAAGATCCGCAAGCTCTGGTATTCGGGATGGAGCGGGAAGTGCAGGCGATTGGAGTTAGGGAGGATCAGTTCCGAATAATCCAGGCAATGGGCCGTACCGAGCACGACAGGTCCAGCGGGCATGGGCAGTGCATCGTCAGCCGGATCGTTGAGACAGCGGCCGTGCGCGACCTCGGAGCCGTCAGCCTCACCGCCGTTGTCGGTATCGGGATCAAAGGGATGTCCGCCGTTTTCGAACTCCTGGAGATGAGTGAGTTCATCGTTGTCGGGATCCAGGCTTGCGTCGTTCACGAAAGGGTTCGTGCCGTAGAACACTTCCCACGGATCCGGCAGCAGATCCAGGTCGATGTCGTCCTGCGAGGTATTACTGATGGCCACCTGGAACGCCGCCCGGTCCAGACGGCGGAACGCGTTCGGAGCCGGAGGCGCAATCGAGGCCTCGTAAGCGACGAGGTAGGTACCGCGTACACCGCCGGGATTAGGGTTGAGCGGGTCGTCATTGGCCGCGCCGAAGAGCGTTCCCGCTATCTGCGTGTCGCGGAAAACTGCCCCGTATACGCCGTCATCTGCTGCACCGTCATTATGGGCGCCGTCGTCCAACAAGACAGTCGGACCGCATCCGACGGTATCGTCGGGGCGCGTAACGGTTGCCGCAACTATCGCATCGGTGACGGGGCCGTTCTCATCGTGCAGGATGGCCAGCAGTTGGACCGGCACGCCCTGCTCGAAGTTGCCGAAAAAGTCAGGCAAGGCCAGGGCGCCGCCAGTGCCGATCTGCGAAACCTCGGTCATCAGTCGGACTCCGCTCGTAGGCCGCCCCAGCACGCCGACTATGTAGGGCACGTCGCTGGCGCCCGCTACGGTCAACTCCACCGTCCAGTCGCCACCGGAGATCGAGTCATCCATGTGGGCCACGTAATGCGTAGCCTCCTGCATTATCTCTGCGTCGGCCCCCGTGACCTCTACCCCTTGAGGATCGCGCAATGTCACGGTCGGCGCCGCCGCGCCAGTCGGCCAGTTCACGAAGAAGACTGCATCCTCTACATCCGTATCGAGTATCTCGAGCCCAACGCTCGTCTTCTGACTGCCCGCCGCAGCTCCACTGGCAAAAGCCAGCCGCTCCAGCCCCCGCGCCTGCTGCAAGGCCAGCATATAGCCGTCCGCCAGCGAGTTGGCGAGTTCGTCGCTGGGGGCAAACCCGCCTCCGCCAATGGTGACATCGACATAGGTGTAATCACCGTCGGTCGTGTCGGCGATCTCCTGCATCAGGTCCTGGTTGGCCTCGGGTCCGAAGGCAATGGCCGTAACGTAGGTGTCGGTGTCGACGATGCGATCGCGCATCGCGTCACCCTCGTCGCTCCCCGCACCGCAGCTAAGCGACAGGTCCCAGAACCTGGTCTCGTTCTCTTCGCCGTCTGAGAGCAGCACCATGACGTCTCGGTTGTCTGTGAGCGCGCCGAATCCGTCGAACTCGTCCTGGGCGTCCCACATGCCGTCGCCGATCGACGTCCAGCCACTGGGCGACAGAGGCGCCAGCGCGTTCTTGATCGCAGTGCGTTTGCCGCCGGTGGCCAGGCCGAGATCGACCGCGGTCGTCGCATCGTCGGTACACGACGTCTCGTCGCCGTTGAACCACACGAAACCCACCCGCTCTTCGCTACCCACCGCGTCGACATACAGTGACGCGGCGTTCTTGGCCGCTGACAGCTTGCTCTCCCCGGTGTCGGGGTACTGCATGCTGCCCGACCGGTCGAGCACGATCATATGGTTGATGGTCAGGTCGCCGAACTCAACCGAGTCCGCACTCGCGAAAGTGCTGAACGGATCGTCACCGCACAGGGATACCTCCAGATCGTAGACCCCGTCCGCCGGCGCCGGTTCCGGCTGCACAACCAGCCAGTACTCTCCGCCCACGTAGTGCGACGCCACTACAGTGGCGACGTCTGCGCCGATCGTGACGACGAAGTCCTCCGATGTAAGCCCCTTGACCGAGCGCTGTCCGATACCCTCCGGCGTCAACTCCTCCGGTCCCAGAATCAGCAGCCGCACCAGAATCGGATTCGGATCGAGCGCCGGCCCGGCGTGCTCAGGCTTCTCGCTGGTGGGGCGAACGATGGTAGTGGTGAAGATCCCAGCCCCCAGTTTGATCTCAAAATCGGCACCGACATCCAACCCGGTGACAATCAGAGCGACGCGCGAATACTCGTTGAAGACGTTTGAGAGGACAGTGCCGGTGAAGTCTCGACCGCGAGATTTCGTTACGGTGCTGACCCACTCCGGATCGCCAGGATCCGCCCCGGGCCGCACACCGATCAGCGCCCACCCGATGTCCTCAGGCGACTCACCCGAGAAGCCGACGGCCTCGCAGGTGCTGACCAGCGGTGGAAAGAGTTCGTATAGCCTGATGGCATACTCGGGTACGTCGCCATTCCGCGTCTGGGGCAGGGCCGGCATGTTGAAGACCTCGGTCCGCTTGAGGTCCGAGTAGAGCTGGATCGGTCCCGGCCCAACGACCTCGTCCACGAACCGAAAGCGGTCAGGGTCATCGAGCGCGCTCACGTCAAACTCGCGAGTGTAGCAGGCCACTGCGAAATCCAGCCACATCTTGTTGAGCGATCCGCCCCCCGCATCGCTGATCGCCTCATCGAGGGCCGCGACGAAATCGAAAACGTCCGTGTCGTTCGCGATGTCGGTCACCTTTTGCCAATACTGCCGGAGAAAGTCCACGCCGCGGTCGGGCTCAAACTGGAGGCTGCCCAGTCGCTCGCAAAAATAGCTAAACGGCAGGCAGGCCTCGTAGGCGACGTCAAACAGAGACTTGTTCTTTGTCAACCAGCCGCTGGCGTCGCCGTGGAAAGTGTTCGCTGGATCCTTCTCCGCGAAATAACGGTCGTCCAGGCACCGAGCGGAACCCTCGAACACCCAGCCGAAGAGGGAGAAACCGCTGGCCTGGCTGGCCACGCTGCCGTACCGGTACTGAATGGCGTGGAACAATTCGTGCGGCAGGATACGCTCTACCTGATCCTGGCTGCAGCGCACCTTGAGCGAGTTCAGGGCCGTACAGTTGCCACCCCCGTCGTAGATGCCACTGTCCTGCACATCGATGTCTATCTTCAGGTTGGCATCGGACAGCGTGGTGAACCACGGCTGCTCGAAGTTCCAGGCAGTCTGGTGCCGGCTGAAGGAGAACTGCAGGACTTCGATCACTGTGTCGATGGCGGTGGCACTCACCGCATCGACGATCGCGCCGCAGTTCACGCTGCCTTCGTCGTAATGTACCGTCCAATCGAGATCGCCGATCGTGACCTGCGCCGTGTCGTTCAGATCGGTGGTCGAGCAGTCTGCCGCGAAGAGCGAAGATACCGTGAAGTGAGAGGTGACACCGAGCAACACGATCGAGCACACCAAGGCACGCATCATACTTTGGTCCTCCTTAGATCCCCGGCGCATGGCTGTCGAATGCAGCCTGGTTTGAGTTCCGACAGGCCGTCCTGCGACCTCGCGCCTGTCACCCAATTAGCCTGTCCACTGAGTTGGCCCAACCACCACTATAGTGCCTGCCGCCTGCGCCTTTGACAGAAAATTCCGGACAGAACGTTAGAGTAAACGGCCCGGCGCACCGGTCCAGCACCGAGCGCGAACCGCGCGATCGTGAGCGGGTAATGACACACTTGCTATACCCTGTCTTCGTATATGTCCCCGCGATGCGCTTTGTGCGTATGGATCTGACACGCGACGAGGAACAGTTGCTCGTAAGCGCCGCGAGTACGAATCAGATCTTTCATACCGTACTGGACCCTGAACACCCGGGCATGGATCATTTTATACCTTCGCATGCCCAATACGCCCGACGGGGAGGTTTGCCCGGCGAACGACGATCTGAACGTTAGTGGCGAGTCGAGTAAGGACCCTGGCGATGCGGACTGCTGACTGCGACTTCGGTGGACCTCTCGGACGTGGGCAGGCACGCGGGCCTCGGCGTCTGATTATTCCGGAGACGTCAACCTCCCCCCGGCTTGTCGGGGTGAGCGTTGCGCTCACTGGGATGGTCAGTGCCATAAACACGCAGGGAGGCTGGCTGCTGTTCGCGGCACAGATGACTCTCCCTGATCCGGGCAGGCGGTGGCGATGTGGCTCTGGCCGCCTCCGCTCAAGTCTTGAAGCTCTCGATGTGGTCGATATACCAATCTGGAAACCCGTACGCCCGCCCCGGCACGGAGATGCGACTGACGTAATCGTTGTCGGCCTGGGCGTCTGGCAGGTGGTGAGCGATGTACGTCAAAGCCGGGCGGTAAGCCGGTGGCGTGTCGTCGCCAAGGTCGGTTTCAACCAGGACTGCCTCAGGGAGGTACACGCCCCCGAGCACATGTTCGGCGTGTTGATACAGGCGAACGAGGGCGTCGTGGTGCGCGAGGCAAATGATACCGTAGGTTACCGCATGACTGGCTGGGACGATGTTGGCCAGCGGGCGAATGCGAAGCTCGTAACCTGGAAGCCGGGCAACGGAGAGCCGGTCCGGCGTCAGGTCGACCTCGGCCAGTACGTCTCTGTTGATGTACGAACCGTAGAAGAATACGTACACCGGGTGCGTAGAATGCGGGTCACTCATAATGGAGTATCGTAGCAGCAGAGCCGGGCGCGTTCGAGCCCGTTGATCCTCAAGACGTCGGGTGAGGCCTGCCCTTGATCCTCCGGACGACGTCACCTTCCGAGACGTTCTTGAGTACGGCTTCCGTGGCAAGCGGCACCGCGGGCGGCCAGCAACGCTTGGCAGCAACCGGCACGTTCCAGGAGTACGACCGGCGGCCGAGCGACCTGCGAAACGACGCCCCAAGAGGGCTTAGCCGGCTACCCCTGGATCGTCTTCGCCGCCATCCCGGTCGCCGAACGTGAAGTCGACCACGATCGGCAGATGATCGGAAGTTTCGGGCGTGTCTTGCTGGCGTAACCCGTACACGGCCAGGTCGGCCGGCGCCATGTCGAGCGTGTTGAGGACGAACGATTTGTCCACACGCATCACGCTATCGGAGTAGAGCACGTAATCGAGCCGGCTGGGGGCGTACTTGCTGCCTTCCGAGCGCCACGTATAGGTCCCGGGCCCGGCGTTATGCACCGGGAGGAGCTCGGCGAGTTGACTGCCGTCCCAGTCAGGAGGGGAATCCGTACCGTAGACATCTTCATTGATGATGTTGCCGTCCAGCAGCGTGCGTAATGGCTGAAGCCCGCCGACCAGGTTGAAATCACCGGCGATCAGGAAGGGCGTATTGGCCGGCAGATCAACATGGCCGCCCGCCTGACGCAAGTCGCGGAACCAGTTGATATTGGCGTCGGCCTGCCTCTGGCGTCGCCTGTCCTCCGAGCCCCCTTCTTTACCGCAGCACTTGAAATGGGCTGAGATAACGTAGAGATCCTCGTCATACGTGGTGTCCGGTAGATCAACGAGCGCCATGGCCTGCCCGCGATCAGTGCTGGGGATGGTATCGGGTGCCAGCATCGATAGCGGCCACCTGGCGGCCAGGACCGTGCCCCGGGCTTCGTAAGCCTGCCATCTCGGCTCACCTAGGGGCAGGATGTCGTCCAGCTTCGCCGCCACGGCTCCGGACGTGCGCTTTACCTCCTGGAAGCAGATGATGTCGGGCTTGATAGCGCCCAGTAACCGCTCGAAGTGTTCCGGTCGATCGAACAGCCCGTCCCAGCGCATATTGTGGACCATCACGCGAACGGCGTCGGCGTCCTCCTTCTCGAGCGGGATTGTCTGTTGCGGAGGCGGGTCGTCAGTGGCCGCCCCATCGTCGCGTTCATCCGGCGCAACGGAAGCACCTTCCGCACTCGCGCCGCCCCCCGCAGTCACAGGCTGAGCGACGGCAGCAGGCGCCCCCTGCTCCACCCGAATCACGCGCCGCCCAAAAGACACCTGGCCGTGCATATCCCGCGCCCGAACCTCGATTGCATAGGTTCCCGGCGCCAGTCCAGCCGGCATTCGGGCCACCCAGACATGGGGCGTGGCCTGCGGTTTGGGCAGATTCTGATGAGGCGGCAGGTTCATGGCCTGCTCCGTAGCGCGCACTGCGACGAAATGGGGATCGGTTCTTTCCAGCTGCTTCATCGGCAGCCAGGGCTGCGAAGCGCCTACTCGCATCTCCACCAGCGAGCGGTCACTGCCGGCATAGACATTGGCGAGGATCTCTGTCGAGTGCGCGTCCGCCGAGGTGATGCTGCTCGGGGCGTGGATGGCAATCTGATCGTCGGCCGGCCGGCGGGCGGCCTTGTAGCGGACCGAATACCGGTTGCCCGTGAAAGTGACGATCGAGTAGCCGTTCGGTACGCCATCGCGCATCGTCGTATGCGGCAAGCCCCGCTCGTCGTTCGACCCGTCCCACCACGATCCGCAAGCCGCTCCTTGTACGAGATGGTGGTGCGGCCGCTTTCCGAGCCAGCCATCCTCGGCCCCGATGAAGAATTGCTGATGCATGTGCCAATGACTCGACATGGAGAATGTGTGGGGGCGATCGCTCAGCAGCGCATAGAGCTCCTGTCTGTCCTCCACTTCGACGAGCGGGATGTGCATCATCAGGACAACCAGCCGTTCCCGGGGCACGTGCTTGAGATCATTCTCGATGAACGCCAGGTGCGGCCCGATTTCGGCGTGGTACCTGTGCTTCTTGAGATGCCCGTCGTAGATCACGTTATCAAGAACTATGAAGTGTACCGGTCCCCAGTCGAACGCATACGTAGCCGGCCCGAACACACGCTCCCAGGTTTCGTCAGCCAATTCGTCCGACGTGACGTCGTAGTTCTGATCGTGGTTGCCGTGCACGTTGTACCAGGGTAGCCCCACGAGGCCCACAGCCGCGGTCACTGGCTCGAACAGCCTCAGGTCGTCGTGCACCACATCTCCTAGGGAGACGCCGAACGCGGCATCGAATCCGATAAGCTCCTGGACGATATCCCGGGCCAGGTAGTCGACCTCCTCTATGGTGACCGGCTGCGGATCGCCCAACACGAGCACGCGAAAGGTGTCTGGCTCGTCATGCCGCAACAGAGGAAAATCGACGGACTCGGGCAGCGGACCCGTGGGCGCCACGCCCTCGTACTTGAGCGTTGGCGGAGAGCCGCCCGGCTTGTGCACGTAGTAGAATCTCGGCAGGTTGCGCGAAGTCACTGGCGTCATGTACCCCTGCGGCTTGATGACAAAGAGGACGTCATCGCCGTCGATCGGCAGTTCGTACCGGCCGTCCGTCCCCGTAGGCACGACGTCACGCCCGTTGGACACACGAACACCCGCCAACGGCGGCTCGCCGGGATCGTGGAGGCCATCACGATCCTCATCGAGAAATACGATACCCCTGGCCACCTCCTGGGCAATTACCATGGCTGGTGTTGCGGCCAGGAAGCAGACAACCGCGCACACCCAGAGAGCCAGCAGTCTGCCAGGGTAAACAAGCAGTCTCACGGTGGGTCCCTCCGCAAAGTGCAACGTGTCCCCGGTTACACTGCGCGCAATCTACCGCGAGCGTGTTCACCAGTCGAGGAGGACGGCGACGTGCCTGTAATGGATCGGGAAGCAGCCTGCGGCTCGTTTCAATGGCAAGGATCCCGCACACGTACATTGACCGCGACACCACGATGTATTGGAGAGCGCGCATACCGGTGCCCGACTCGGGGAGCACGCCCTCCGAGCCGGGCACTGATGGATGAAGAAGGAGGCCTAAGTGGTCGGCTGAGTTCGAATCGGTAGTGTCACTTCCAGTCAACACAACGAAACGACCAGCCGACCGTTATCCCGGCTACGCCGCCGGGCCCACGGGCAGGCAGTAGGCGCCCCGGCCGGCAGCCTCTCCCCCTGGAGACTGCCGAGCCGAGGGGCCAGGTAAACACACTGCGTCAGGCAACACCCTTTGCAGCGGTCTTCCTCAAGAAGGAGTCGCTGACCTGCATGACTTGGCACCTTCAACGTCCAATACAAACCGCCGGCAGGCAAGCAGAATGGCGTCTTTTTCTGGAACGCTCTCGTAAGTGCGCCAGGGCCTTGAGCCTGTCGTGGTAGTGGTCGTCCAATCTGTTCGTCGCTCCTTGGTCCAGTCTCTGACGCTTCGCGCCTCGTGGGATTTTCGGAATCGGACACGATGAAGAACGCGGCAGGGTGTTCGGCGGGCATGGCAGTGACCACGCCCCGTGCCACGCGCCGGGCCGCTTTAGAGTC
>JANQGB010001218.1 GCA_028277545.1 Phycisphaerae bacterium
TGATGTAGCCCACTCTGTCTTGCCCCGATCGCACCAGCGGGAACACATGCCCGTACTCGCGAGCCGCGTCCAATTCAGCATCGACCCACACCCATCTAAACTGCGTCCTGATCTCCTGCAGCCAGGCCAGGACCTCCTCCATGGCGCAGAAGTCAACCTCCAGGCCAGCAGTCTCAGGGACTTCCCGGGGACGTTCTGACAACTCTGCACAGTACCAATTAGCGGAGTTCGTCACCAACGCGGTCTCCCATAACCTCGTGGCGGCCTTGGCCCAGAAGTTCACCACGCCGTCGTGCCGTATCGACTGCGCACACTTCCGGAGCAAGGATGTCCCGGGTCTCGCGTTCACCGTTACGCCGTGGTCCGCCGATGCCGAAAACGTTCTATGAATTCCCGCTTTATCGTGTCGACCGCTGTGCGATTCCGGACCACCGTATGAATGCAGTGGTTGCACATCTTCAACTGACCGTGTTCACGATAGCTGCGAAACCGGCCGCGTTCCGGGGTCTCCAGAGATCGCCTTAGGGCTCCGTCACGCACGTTGCCCATGCTGTACGTGTCGAAGAAGAAGCAGGGCACGATGTTGCCGTACGGATCAATCACGATCTCGGCGCGCTCGATAAAACAACGCCGCCCGGGGATCGTCCCGTTGACCACGTCGCTGTCGGTCAGAACGTCAGTGTTGATCGTGTTCACGCGGAATCTTCCCTCTGGAGAGTCCTTGGGTCGCTCGTACCGTCTGGCCAGGCCGAGTTGGTGGCGGAGTACACTCACCGTCTCCTTCCGCACCAGATTGGACTCGCCTTTATGTACGAAGATAGGCGAGGGCACGTAGTGCCCGATTTTCGATCTGGATATTATCTCCTCGTTGAACTCGCCCACGTACTCTAAGTCGATGCCGTCATAGCCGGCCTTCGACGCGAACTCGGCGATTCGCGCCAAGTCGTGGACGTTTCCTTGCGACACGGTCGTGTTGCATATAAGCGTCGGTTTTCTGCGGTCGCCACGGGCCTCTAGGAAGTAGGTGAGGCAGTTGTTGAGCCTGCCGAACGTCCCGCGCACGCCGCGTAACTGATCGTGCAGTTCATCGACCCCGTCGGTGGAGATGTACACGCAAGACAGGCAATCAGCCAAGGCCTCCGCTGTCTCCCGGTCCACCAGGTTGCTGTTAGTCGGAACATGCACGTCTATACCATGCGACTTGAGTTCGCGGGCCAGCGGTACGACAACATCTTTCCGCAGGAAGATATCTCCGCCGAAGAGCTCAACTGTCTCGACGCCAAGATCGGCGAGTTGCCGCGCTACGTCGATCCACTCCTCGCAACTCAATTCACGCTCCCGGTGGCGGGTTCGTCGCCACACCGTGCAGTTGGCGCATTTCGACGTGCAGCCCCAGGTGAGAATAAGGTTCCCGCTTCTTCTCCTGCCCGTGCAGTACTCGTATTCCCGGCGCAGTGCTCCCGGTGTAGAGCGTACGGCACCAACCAAGCTCTTGCCGGCCAGTTTGCCTACCTCCAGGAGATCGCGCAAAGGTCTGCGTTCGCCGCCCTCAGGCGGCGCGGTGTCACGCTCGACATCTGCCGTTTCCGCAGATGTTTCCAGTACTCTGAGCCTAAGCACCGAATCCTTGGCTACCTGCGACATAAGATCACCGCCCTTCATACAAGAGGCCCTGTGCCACGAACAAAACTCTGCCCCCTCAGCAGAACCTCAGACCTGCTGACAGCCCGGTCAGCACGTCGTTCGACAGCTAGCTAGCGTCGTTTTGCGTCCCTTTCGGTGGGGCCTGCGCAGCCCGCCGAGCGCGCGTAGCGCCTTCCCATACCAGGAAGGTGCGAAAACCCAGGCGCGCGAGTGGGCACGCAGGTTGTCGGTCCACCGAAGCTCATACGCGTAGGCGTCGGCACAGGTGTTGTACTCTCGGACGTTTCGCTTCGGATCGTCAAACAGACTGTGAATAATGCTGTATTCCAGGTACGCGCCGGGCGCAATTGCGCGGTGGGCTTCGTCAAAGTCGGCGCGGATGGGTGAGGTAACGTCGCGGTACTTCAAGTGGTACTCATAGGCCACCGGTGTTTCGCCATGACGCAGCATCCAGATGTTCAGCCAGCCGCGAGCCCCCAGCTCAGTGGATAGCCGGTCGATGAAGGCGAGATCGGAAGGTTTGTCCCCCAGGGCTCGCTGGCGCTCAGCCTTCCAGCTTCTGGACGACACCTGCACCATTTCTGGAAGCGCGCCGTTAATCTCGTCAGGCGAGGCCAGCAGCTCAACTCGCACGTGCTCAGGGGACTTGCCAATCGCATTCCGCCTTTTGTTCAGCGTTTTGCGAAAGTTTCGCGAGCGCCGGCCCAGAAACTCTTTCCAACTCGCCGTTATGCTGATGTACGGCACGCAGATATCCGGCCGAGTGACAAAGGACAGGCCGCAGGCTGGCGCGGCGTCCGGCAAATGCTCCCACAGCGCTGATGTTTCACGAACGCGCGACAGGTCGAGAATGTCCCAAGCCCGTCGCGGCCTGGCCAGATGGGCCAGGATGGCCTGAACAACGCGCCCCTCCGGCCCTGCTACAATGAAATCCGCCTCTTCCGTGTAGGCGTTGGCCAGGAACGAAAGCTTGCGGACCGGGAAACCGCGAAACCTGGATCTGGTTAGACGTAGAGGCGCCACACCTACCAGTCGGCCGCCTCGGCGCACACAGACGACGAAGAGCTGCCCATCGTCGCCGAACGCATCCCACCAGCATCGAAACCAGGCGTGGGTCAGAAACACGCGGTCGGAGCGGCTGGTCCGGAGCAGGTCCATCCACTCCTCCTCGAGGGCGACGAATTCTTCGTAGTCCGCGACGGTCGTCGTGTGCAGCTCGGCTCCTTCACTTGCCGCGTTTGCCGGACTCGGTTTGCCACTTGAGCGAGGCCGTGCCGGCGCTGCGCCACGCGGGTCACCGGTCGTTTGAGGCGGCCGGACTCCGGAGGCGCTCTCCTGCCGCATCCGATCAGGCGCTACCGTCTCGCGACGAGTGAATGGTTGCTGTGAACTCACGCAACACCATCCCGCAGAACAACGTGTTGGTTACCATGTACCGCCGCCACATCCGTCGGGGCTCTTGCATCAACCTGTAGAACCACTCCATGCCTGCCTTCTGCCAGAGACGGGGAGCGCGCTTGGTCTTGCCGGCCATTACGTCGAACGAGCCCCCCACACCGTGACTCACTGGTGCGTCGATCACGTGACGCCATCGCTCCTGGAACTGCTCCTTCTTCGGAGATGTAATGGCCACGAAGAGCACGTCGGGCCGGGCGTTTCGTATGTCCTCGGCTACGCGTTCCTCTTCGTCCGGTCCGAAGTAGCCGTGGTGATGCCCAGCAACGATCACGCCGGCGTACTCCGTCTGGATTCGTTCGACGACGGTAGCGAGCACTTCCTGCGTGGCGCCCAGGCAGTAGACACGATACTTGCGCTCCATTCCCCGCTTGAGGATCTCGAACATAATGTCGATGCCGGGCACTCTCTCGGGCAGCGGCCGGCGAAGTAGGCGCGAGGCCCATACCACCGGCATGCCATCAGCCAGGATCAGGTCGGCGTCACGCACGGCCCGATCCAACTCGGGGTCGCGCCGCATGTTGACTACCTTGGCGACGTTGACCACCCCGACGTTCAGCCTGGTGCGCTGACGAATCGCGTCGTCGACCACCTCGAGCGCCTGCGCCATCGTCAGAGCGTGGATGGGAATCCCGAACAGTCGTCGCGTAGGCCGCTCTTGTCCGGCGCCGGATTGCTGATTGCTTATCAGAGATGGTTCTCCTGCCCGTGCATCGCCAGCCTCAGCAGTGCGCTGACAACGAGAGGGACTTGTAGTAGTCGATGGCGCTGGCAAGACCGTCTTCGAAACTCACTTGCGGCACAAAGCCAAGCAACTCACGGGCCCGGCCGATCGCGGCGCACGAATGCAGTACATCTCCGGGGCGCGGCGGGGCGTAGGTCGGCTTGACGTCCTTGCCCAGCAGTCCGTTTATGGCCGCTATCACCTGGTTGACGCTGATCTGATCGCCGCAGGCCAGGTTGATAACCTGGCCTTCCGGCCGAGCGACCTTGCCCGCCAGGAGATTCCCGTGCACAACGTTGTCGATGAACGTGAAGTCACGGGTCTGCTCTCCGTCGCCGAACACAGTCGGCGGTTCGTCGGCCAGGAGCGCGGTGACGAACGCAGGAATAGCGGCGGCGTACTCACTCTTCGGATCCTGACGCGGACCGAAGACATTGAAGTACCGCAACGAGATAGTCTCCAGCCCGAAGCATTCAGAGAACGCCAGGCAGTAGTGCTCGCCGGCCAGCTTCTGTACCGCGTAGGGGCTCAGCGGGCGAGGCTCCAGCCCCTCACGCTTGGGCGACTCCTCCTGGTCTCCGTAGGCGCTGCTGCTGCCCGCGTAAACCACGCGGCGGCACTTCTGCTTTACGGCCGCCCGCAGCAGGTTGAATGTCCCGGTGACGTTGGCGTCGTGGCTATCCTTGGGATTCTCGACGGACCGCGGCACGGATGGGATGGCGGCCTCATGGAAGACCAGCTCGATGTCTGCACACGACGTGACGACCTCTTCCGGGTGTCGCAGGTCGCCTTCGACGATTTCAATACTGCCCTCGACCTGTGCCAGATTCGCGCGCTTACCGCTGCTGAAGTTGTCAAAGATGCGGACAGCGTGTCCTTCGCCGAGTAGCCCGCGGACTATGTGCGAGCCTATGAAGCCCGCGCCGCCGGTGACCAGGCAATTCGCCATTTACAGTCTCTCTGAACGTGACTCTGTTGAAGTTCTGCTTCTCGGGACACCAGCCCCGCGGCGATGCGCCCCTCAGGATTGCCGGGGCTGGCGGTCGCCGCGGAATGCCTGCACCACTCGATCCGTCGGCCAGGCGTGCAGAATCCAGCCCATGTGGTAGGGCCGAGATTCGTAGTCAATGCGCCCGGGCCGCAACAACGCATTCACGCCAGGAGCCCGGAGCCCCGGGTGCACTCGGCTGGCAGCCGCCTGCAGGGTCCTGGCCAACTTGGCCGGTTCGCGCCGAGCCACCTTTCGCCAGATGACGTCCGAGTCAGTGTCAACAAGAGGTGCGTCGGCCTCCGGCGGGTCGACCAGCCAGCGGATGCTGCGTTCGATGGCCTGGATGTGGTCCTGGCCGCACGCCGCCTGCAGCGCGAACAGCGCCATCGGAGCCATCGCGTCTTGGTGGACGGAGTAAACCGGGAATCGCTCCAGCACGCGCCCTGTGCGGGCGTCATAGTGCCACCACCATTGCCCCTCCGGCCCCTGAAGCTCGCACATGCGCTCGGCACATTGGCGTGCTACATCCAGTGCCTGTGTGTGCCCGCTCGCCAGGTGATAGTGCGATAGAGCCTGGATCGGATAGACCAGGTCGGCAAAACAGGTCACGTGCGACCGCAGCAGTGACGCGCCTGCACCAGCCGGCCAATGGGGGAACAACCTGGATCGCCTATTGAATGACGATAGCAGCCGCTCGGCGATCACCCCTGCCAGTGGCTCGCCGCCAACCGAGGCACCGTCGACAGCCAGGGCGCTCAGTGACCAGGCTAGCTCTACTGTAGGACAGGAAGCAGTCTCTGGTTCCATACTCCGCAAGCGCGAGAAGGCGCTGCCGGCAGCCGGGTGTTGCAGGGCACGGGCGGCCCAGAGCGTCAAGGCCACCTCGCCCAGGTCGTTGCTGCGCTGGACGCCTTCGATCAACGCCGTACAAACGCCGCCGGCATCCTGGCCGGCCAGGATGCCCGCGGCGGTCTCCGGCGTTTCGCCGGCCAGAGCCAGCAGGACAGTGGCCGTATAGCGCCCGCTGACACCCTCCAGCACGTCCAGGCCATCGACGCGGTGCAGTCGGAACGCGAACAGCCGTTGCTCCGGCCGGTACATGCGCGCCAAGGCTCTGATCGCCAGGGCTCTCAGCTCCCGGACCACGCTGCCGGCGTCTTCACCGGCCAGGCACGGCTTGTCCAGCAGTTCAGTCAAGGCTACTGAGGCGGCGGCGGCTGAGTCGCCAGGTTCTGGATCGCGGTGTTCCGCAACAAGGAGCCGAACGGATCGAACGTGTCCTGGATGCTCGGCGTGGTCTGGAAGAAGTTGTTGCTGGCGCGTTCCGCTTTGCTGT
>JANQGB010001278.1 GCA_028277545.1 Phycisphaerae bacterium
GGCTCGGCGAGTTTGCCTCCCTCTGCACCGAGACGGTCAAACAACACCGCCCTCGGGCCACAGTCGAGCACCAGTCCTCAACCTATCCTCTGAGCTGGAACAACGGCGTCTCCTGGCCGCTGCTGGCCCAGAACGACTTCCTGCAGGGTGATTTCTATGGCGATGCACTCCAAGGTTCCTTCGTGCGGAAGTTGCTCGAGGACCTGACCCCGCACCAGCCGTTTGGTTATGAAACGAGCTTCTCAGTGGAACTGTGGGATCACACCGGCAAGAAATCCGAACCGCTGCTGGAGGCCAAGGCCAGTGCCGCGATCGCCGATGCGGCCGCCTTCATCTTCATCGATGCGATCGATCCAGTCGGCATGGTTAATCCCAACGCCCACGAACGTATGGGGCGTGTCTTCGACCGACTCATGCCCTACTACGCCCATCTGGGCGGCGAACGTGTCATGGACATCGGTGTCTACTACAGCCTCGACTCCAAGTTCGACATGCGTTCCAACGGACAGAGTGTGCTGGAGGTCGATAACGGCGCCGACTCGCACACGCGGAGCACGATGCAAGCCGCCCGCCGGCTGATTGCGGGCCATCTCCCCTTCGGCGTGATCACCAAGAAATCCCTGCACAAACTCGACCGGATCAAGACACTCATCCTCTCGAACGTGCACCATATGGATGTCAAAGAGATAACTGCTATTCGCGACTGGGTGGATCGCGGCGGTACGCTCTACGCTAGCGGCGCCACGTCGCTGGTCAACACGGAGGGACATCAGCAAGACGACTTCATGCTGGCCGACGTATTCGGAGTCTCGCTGGTGAAAGCCGACTGGACCGATCACGACCACTATGTTGCTCCTACTGATGCCGGCCGAAATGACCTGGCCGAGTGGAACGCGAAGTATCCGGCCTTCGTGCGCGGGCCCGGCATGGAGGTCCGCGCCCACACCGATGCCACCGTCCTGGCGACCACGACCCTGCCTTGGCCAGCACCCAATCGCCGGGGATTTTCCAGCATCCACAGCAATCCGCCGTGGCAAGCAACCAAGCGGCCCGAAATCGTCCTGCACCGATTCGGGAAGGGCCGCGTGATCTACAGCGGTTCGCTCATCGAGGAGGTCGAGGGGCTCAAGGAGAGCTTTCTGCGTTTGCTCCGCCGACTGAACAATCGCTTCGCGTTTGAGATTGAAACGCATCCCGCCATTGAAGCGACTCTGTTCCGTCAACCCGACCGGCATCGTTACATCTTGAGCCTGGTCAATTTCCAGAAGGATCTGCCCAACCTTCCCGTCGACGACATCCGCGTGACACTAAGACTGCCTGAGCTGGCGCGTCAGGTCAAACTGCTGCCGGAGGGGCGAACACTGCCTCACCACCGCGTTCAAGAGGGACTGAGCTTCAGAATACCGAAGGTAGTGACACTGGCGATGGTCGCTGTAGAAACCCGGGCTTAGGTAGCACGGGGCTCCTTACACACTCCGCCAATGCATCAGACGAGTTTCGCCCAATCTGAAATCGTGACTCCATCTCTTGGCACGAGTCTGTATCAATGCGCTGGTAAGCCCATCGCGGAGTTCCACGCCATTAGGAAAGCGCAGCATGCGCTGGCCATCGCTCCTGGCGTGTAGGCAGATCATCGAGGCATTCGCATAGAGCACGTCATCCTGATCATTGAAGATGTGCACGCCCGCCCCACGCGCCAATTCGCGATAGTGGCATGCTCGCATGGCCGCGGTACGTGTCCATAGTGACGTCCAGCTTCGGTTCTCACGCACGCCGATCTCACAGGCTTGCTCGGGTGCTTCAAGCCGCCTCCGCCGTGCCCCCGTCTTCAGGTTCACACGGCCCGAATCGCTATCGCTACGGACAAGCTCGAAACCGGTCAAGTCCTGGCACCGCGCAGCTGATCCCCCGCTTTCTGAGAACCAGCCCGCGGCGCTGCACCACAACAAATGCTTGCCATCGCGCTTCAGTTTCCGTTCAACGACTCTGCGCTGGGCGGTCGTGACCTGGAAGCAATTCAGAAAAATGACCAGCCTGTACCGGTCCGTGTCGAGTAGCGCGAGGTCATCCAGAAGAATGTGGTCAACGGGCGCCCCGATGCGGATCAACTCGTTCTGAGGCGCCAGCAGTAGCTCTCTCAACAACGGACTGCGGGGTCGACACCACGCACAGGAGGCTTCGTCGGCAACAACCAGGATCTCGGCGATAGACGACCGATCCCACGACACCGCCCTGGCGGCCAGATCGTTCAGGGCCCCAATCTCCGCCATCAGCTCTGGATCATCGAAGTAGCCGCCATGGAGGTCGAACCAGGCCGGAAACATCCCCTTGCAGAGCGCAAAGCCCAGTCCACGGCGATACATCCAGCCGGACTTCTCGGCCGTATCCGTGTAGCCCAGAGATTGCAGTTGCACACTGAGGTCTCGCGTCCAGTCAGGGTTGTTGTCAGTAAACCCCAGCGCTTCCAGCCTCTGCTTGGCCAGGAAGGAAACAGCGTCGTTGTCATGGTACCAGAGTTTCTTGTGTAATCGCACACTTGCGGCCGGAGACCGTGCGTAATCGCCACCGATGCCGGGCTGACGGGTGAAGTAGCTCGCCGTCACCACCATGAAGTCAAGGTGCCGGCTGGCAAGGTAGCGTCCCAGGGCGTTGTGACCGAACTCCGGATCACCAACGAATTCATACATGTAACCATAGAACGATCCGACGACGTGTCTTCGGTCACAGGCCTGCTTGGCAATGGAGGCGAAGTAGTCGATGGTCGCCGGCATCAACTCGTTCCAGAAGAGATAGAAATCCACGACATTGCGATGCTCTGGATCTCTGAACATCCCATCGCCTTGATCCAGTCGCTCTCTGCGCGTCGGGACAGCGGCGTTGTCAAAATCTACTTCGGGATGCCCCCAAGCCTCGCGCAAGAGCGAGACCTCTCCGTACCTATGCCGCAACCACTTCCGGAACGCTATCACCGTGGGATCGCTATAGCCCGCCAAACGCTCGGTATTGCAGGCCCAGTGGTAGAACTCCTCTGTGTGCATCCCGCTGAGGAACCAACCGAAGATATGAGGTCCAAAACGCGATTGCAGAACGTGTCCTATGAACCTCTGCAAGGCATCGCCCACCGCATTCCGCCAGACCGTTGAGGCCAGACTCGGGAAGGCACGATCCCTGGGCAAGGTCGGATTCTCATCTGAGGGCTGGGTGGAGCCATCATCGAAACGCTCCAAAGCTTCAGGATGCCCCTGGAGCCACCACCGCGGCGTGCCCAGATTCACGCGAGGCAAGAGCAGCGCGTCTGGTGCAGCGGCCAATACCGCCTCGGCACGTTCCTCGAACTGCGAGTAATCCCACGTATCAGCGTCAATCCACGTGGTCTTTGAATGCCCATAGTCACAGGCGGCGGCATTCGCGCTGAAACTGAATATCTTCGTACCGGCGCGAGCGAACTGTTCAAAGTAGTGTTGCGTCGGTGCATAGGTCTCGAAACTCGGTCTCAGGACAGGTCTGCCATTGCATATGAACGTCGGCACTCCCGCGATAGTGGCAACCCGAGTTCTGAGGGGCTCGACCTTGGAATTCGCAGTGCCGGCCAGCGCGATTGTACCTCCAATACCACCGGCTGCCATCGTTCTGAGAAACTGCCTTCGCGTGAGATTTTGTTGCACAGCGATCATCCGTCAGTATTTCACGATGACTACTTCGTGGACATCATTGACCGTCGCGATGACGCGACGGCCCTCACATTGTAGTTCCGTGGTACTACCACATACGGCCACGTCCTTGATGTCATCCGCAAACTCCAGGACGACCCGGTACATCGGCGCGTCCTCAATGAGGCCCGGTAAGATATGAGGCCTGTTCTTGGCGGGGGTCGTCTGCGGCGGCGATTTG
>JANQGB010001417.1 GCA_028277545.1 Phycisphaerae bacterium
ACTGCGGATCACTCGGGTCCTCGTGCATGATCCGGTGAATTACCGCCGACGGTGTGTCTGCCCGGAATGGCGTCCGCCCGGTGAGCATCTCGAACAGCACGATGCCCGCCGAGTACAGGTCGGTGCGGTGATCGAGGGACTCGTCCCCTCGGGCCTGCTCCGGGCTCATGTACTCCGGGGTGCCCAGTACCGAATCGCCCAAGGTCAGGCGGGTCCTGGCGCCCAGGGTTCGCGCCAGGCCAAAGTCCACGATCTTGACCTGCCCGCCCGATCCTTCGAGCAGGATGTTCGCGGCCTTTATGTCGCGATGGATCAGGCCAGCTTCGTGAGCGCAGGACAGCCCGGCGAGCAACTGGCGGAATATGTCACTGGCTCTCTCCGCCGGCAACGGGCCGCTGTCTCTGACCACTTCGGCCAGCGTCGGGCCCTCGACGTACTCCATGGCCAGGAAGTGGACGCTGCGCTGCTGACCGACTGCGTAAACAGTGACAATGTTCGGGTGCCGCAACGTGCCGGCTGCCTTGGCCTCTCGCGTGAAGCGGGCCACTGCCAACTCGTCGTCTGCCAATTCCGTGCGCAGGACTTTGAGGGCCACCGTGCGGTTGAGGCTCTCCTCGTAGGCCTTGAGCACGGTACCCATCCCGCCGCGGCCAAGATAGCCAGTGATCGAATATGACCCCAACCTCCCGCAGTACCGCGCGTCGGATGACGGCTCCAGGACACCCCGAGCCACTAGACCGGCGATCGTGGAATGGTCGAGTTCTGCCGGCGTGTGCTCCTGGCTGCCGTGACCGGCGGGTCGCTGCGCATCCCGTGTGCCGGCGGCCGGCTCGCTGCCAGACTCATACATGCCCTGCCGGGCGGCACCGAACACGCTCTCCACCCAGGCGACGTTGGATTGGTTTTGTTCGAGCCAGTTGCGACATCGGTCGCATCGCTCGGCGTGTCGGGCAATAAGCTCCGCCTCCTCGGTGTGAGAGAGACCGGCAGCCAGGTTAGCCAACAGTTCCTCGGATGGGCAATCTGTCATGTCCCGCTCCATCGATGACACTCTGTCGACTCTACGGCCCTGGTGCGCGCCGGCTGGAAGCCCGTGCCACACAAGCCGCGTGCCCCGTCCCTTCCGATGGAAGGGGTGGGGGATTTCACTGCAGCCTTGCCGGTGACTGCATCAACACTGCGACACCAACTCAGTCCGCCTTCGTAGGGCAGGTATCCCGCCCGCGGCGGTCCGCAGCAGTCTCTCCAGAGACTGCATCAGGCACTGTCTCCCAGCAGTTCGGTCATCACTTCGCGAAGTCGCCCTCCGACACGCGACTTGGCGATGTAGACTCGATTGGCGTTCATCCCCAGCCGGTCGCACACTTTCTCTACGGGCCACTCGTCAATCACACAGCGCTGAAAGGCTTCGAAGGTAGTGTTCTCGAAGTCGGGCCTGATCCGCTCCAGGCAGTACTTGAGGTGCTCCTGCAGCCAGAGGCGTTCCCACACTTCCACCGGGGTTCGCTCGCGGTGCTGAGGCCGCTCGAAATCGCCCGTCTCCGCGGACCGCTCGCGACGCTTGCGCAGGTGATCCCGCACCGCGAGACGGACCACGACTCGAAGCCATCGTGTGAAACCGCCCTTGCGGCGGTCGTAATTGAAGCCGGGCATCTTCCGAGCGACCACAGCCAGGCACTCCTGGGCAACATCCTCGGCATCGGTCGGCCCCAGCCCCCGGCAGCGGACGTAGCGCGTCAACAGTGGCCGATACAGCGCGACGAATTCCTGCCAGGCACCGTCGTCACCGCGGTCCTTGATTCGCATCAAGAGGCTGGCGCGCGTCGTGTCCATGGATCGGTGGCGCATGTATTTATCATAACGCCAACCGTGCGGGGCACTAGCTTCGAATCCCCTTAGATAAAGCGTTTTGCCAATACGCGTACGATTCGCAGTACGCTACTGTAACGTGCCACCTAAGTGCACAACTACTGCATTTACAGGACCTTACAGAGCCTCGTCGCGTCAGCTCCCGTTATCCACAGGCAAAATAATCGCCAAGTCGTGAAAGGTTCACTCGGCTGGCTGCAGACGCCAGACAGGGGGAGGAGCAGCGGGACGCCGGTCAGGCTGGCACTCGGAAAGTCGTCAACAGGAAGGCCGATGGACGCCGACCTTCGGCAGCTTCCTCAGTTTACGTCGGCGGAAGAAACGGAGGAATGCTATGAGGTTAGTTGCCTGTGTTCTGTGTGTTGTGGGTCTGGCGGTCACGGCCGCCGAGGCCAGGGGAGAGCAGTCATGGCCTGTTTGGATTACCTCGCCCGGCGAGGTGCATCACATTGGCAATAATGACAGCGTCTGGCCCAGCTATCCAGTAGAGGGGCTCTTCTGGGAGACCACCTTCTATCTGGAATCCCTGCCGCCGGTCGAGGAGTTGCGCATCTGCCTCTACGACTCCGAGTACCATGACGGCTCGTACGGCGAGATGCAGATCAACGGCCAGTGGATCTCAAACCTGCCGGACATCCCCGTCGGGGTCGATCCGCCTCCCGAGCCCCCCGGGCCGCCCACCTATCCCCCGGAAGAGGATGATTGGTGGACCCATTATTCTGTCAGTCTGTCGCCAGGCGTGTTGCAGTTGGGCGAGAACACGTTCTGGATTCAGGGCGGGGGCGGCGGAACCGACGATCTGCTGTTCGCCGATGTCTGTGTGCCTGAGCCCGGTGCAATCTCGCTCGTCGTTCTAGGCGTTATGGCGGCCTGGCGACGGCGGGCATAGGGCCTGATAGCCGGATCGATCCTTGGGCGGCCACGCCGGCCGGTAGCAACGCGCGGCCCGACCACGGTTCTCGCGTTTAGCCGGTCTGTACGTCTTGCTTGACGCGACCTGAGGCGTGCCTTGCAGCGCGTTGAGCAACGATGACCTCTAACACCGCGGCGGGTGATTCCTGCGATCGCCCGCCGCGGTTGTGGGCGCTGGGCTGCGGATGGAGTTGCCGAAACTTCGGAACGATCTAACTGGCTCAGTGATGTGCCCTTGCGAGGGCTGCCGATGGTAACCTTACATCCAAAGCACTCGCATTGAGAAGCCGGCTGTCCGGAGATGATCGTTGACGCGCCACCGGTGGCAGGTAGAATCCAGCTGGGTCGTTTGTGGCGGCGCGGTTCTTCTGGCAGTTACCAGACACGCTCTCTTGGAGCGGCCAAATGCCTGTCCGTCTGCCCCTAGTCGGCGTGGTGGCGATGCTGGTTGTCGTGCCGGGCCTCTGCGCTGCCCAGGCCGCTGAGCAAACCTGCACAACCTGCCATGCCGAGCAACGAGACCAGCTAGCAGCCTCCGTGCATCAGGAGTTGAATTGTCGGGAGTGTCACGGCGGCGCGGAGTCATACCCCGCACCGGATCAGCCAGTGGCCAAAACCGGAGACTCGAAGTCGGCTTTCGATCACGGAGCGTCCTTCGTCGGCCGGCCGCCGCGGACGGTAATCCCGGCTCTCTGCGGAGACTGCCACGCTGACGTCGAGCGGATGAACCCCTACGGGCTGCGAACCGACCAACTCGCCCGTTACAAGACCAGCGGACACGGCCAGGCGCTCTTCGCCAATCAGGACGAGCGGGTGGCGGTCTGCACTGACTGCCACGGAATGCCGCACTCGATTCTTGCGGCCGACGAACCCGCGAGCCGGACTCATCCGCTCAACGTGACACAGATGTGCGCTACCTGCCACGAAGACCAGGCCTTGATGGACGAATACGACCTGCCCGCGGAGATCACGACGGAGTACCGCGAAAGCGTCCACGGCCGGCTGCTGCTCGAACAAGGTGACACCGGCGCCCCGACCTGTGCCACCTGCCACGGAAACCACTCGGCCATGCCGCCGGGCTTCGCCACGGTGGGGGCCGTCTGCGGGCAGTGTCACGAGCACGACGCCTGCCACTTCGCGGCCAGCGTGCATGGCGAGATGGAGGACCACAAGGGCTGCGTGCTGTGTCACGGAGGTGGCGAAGGGCGGCACTTCCACCGCATACAACGCATTACCAAGCCTACCGGCGTGATGATCGAACGCTACGCCCACCTGCTGTCGACCGAGCCGTCTCCCACTCCCGAACAAATCACCCAGGCGATTCACCCGGACCCCAAGGAGATCATGACCGCTGCCTTGCCCGCCTGTCTGGAGTGTCACGAAGAGCTCGAGGAAGACGAGAATCTGCCGACGCTGTTTGCCCTGCTGGACGAAATCGCCGAGGCCGAGCGACACTACGTCTGGACTGCGACCCGACTTGACGAAGTCAGTCGCGGGGTCCTGCTGGTGGACAGCGCCCGCTTCAAACTAGAAGACGCCCGGACCCACCTGATCGCCCTTTCGCCCCTGCAGCACACGCTGGACAACGAGCTGGTGGCCGAGAAGATCGCGGAACTCAACGCCGTCTGCAACGAGGTCAATCACGATCTGGATGAACTGGAAGCCGGCTTGGGGCTGCGGTACCGCCTGCTGGTTCCCCTCTGGGCATTCTGCATGTGCCTCGCCGGGCTTCTCTACGTCATGTTCAAGCGACTCAAGGCGGCTTACGTGGTACCGGAAGGTCAGACTGCTGCCACTACGAGAGAGAAGCCTGGCCGGCGATCGTTCCTCAACTGGGCGGTTGGTCTCGGTTCGGCTGCTGTCTCGGCGGTCGTCGCGCTTCCGGCGTTGCTATATCTCTGGCCTGCCGCCAAGGGCGGCGGCGCCGCCAGGGTCGAGGTGGGCGGGGCTGCGGAACTCAAGCCGGGCCAGAGCACCATGGTTCAGCTAGGCGGCAAAGCGGTGATTGTAGTTCGGCAGCGCGGCGGCTTCCGCGCTTTCTCGGCAGCCTGCACGCACCTGGGCTGCCTGGTGACCTGGGATTCTACCGGTGGCAGGTTCCTGTGCCCCTGCCACGCGGCGGTCTTCGACGCCAGCGGTGCCGTGGTGTCCGGTCCGCCGCCGGCACCGCTGCCGGAGTATCAGGTCAAGGAAGTAGGGGACCAGGTTTTCGTGGTGGCTGGTTGACGGTCCGGACGGTGACGGAGCCGCGTCACGGTGTCGCGACCGGGAAAGGCCAAGCATGGGTCTGAGCAGCAGGATCAGGGCCTTCTTTGACGCCCGGTTCGACACCGCGACGGCCGAGCGCTTCATCGACGGCCAGCTCCACAAGCGGTTGCCGCCGCACACCGGATGGCTGCACGTTTTCGGCAGTCTCTCCCTGTTGCTCTTTGTCAGCCAGGTGATCACCGGGATCCTCCTGCTGATCTACTATCGCCCCACGCCGGAAGAAGCCTACGAGTCCATCAAGTATATCACTGCCGATATCCACTTCGGCTGGCTCTTCCGTCAGGTTCACGCCTGGGGCGCGTCGCTGATGATCGTGGCCGTCACCCTGCACATGATGCGCACCTTCTTCATGGGGTCCTACAAGAAGCCGCGCGAGTTCACCTGGGTGACGGGAGCCCTGCTCTTTCTGATCACCATTACCTTCGGTTTCACCGGCTACCTGCTGCCCTGGAACCAGATCGCCTTCTGGGCCACCACCGTCGGGACGGAGTCCGCCAACAAGGTGCCACTGATCGGTCCCTGGCTGCAGTACTTCCTGCGCGGCGGTGACACGGTTACCGGCGAGACGCTCTCCCGCTTCTTCGTCGCCCACGTGATCATACTGCCCTGGATCATGGCCGGTCTGGTGGCCGTTCACCTGGTGCTCATGCGGCTGAACAACCTGGCCACACTGGAACGCGTCGGCCAGGAGAAGCCTGTCCCTCCCCAGCGGGGCATTCCCTTCTTCCCGGTGCACGTGGCCAAGGAAGGCGTGGTCGCCGTCTTGCTGTTCGCCGTGCTGGTGACTCTCTCGGTGGTCGCTCCCTGGGAGATTGGCGAACCGGCCGATCCGCTCTCCACCCCGGCCCACATCAAGCCGGAATGGTACTTCCTGCCCAGCTACCAGTTGTTGAAATACTTCGAAGGGCCCTACGGCGCGGTGGTAGGCATCTTCGCCTGCTCGGTGCCCTTTGTTCTGCTGCTGATCTGGCCCTTTGCAGACCGGGGCAAGGAACGCCACCCCAGGAAGCGACCCGCCGCCGTCACCGTGGGCCTGATCGGCTTGCTGGCTGCCCTGGTGCTCGGGTACCTGGGTCACGTCTCCGAGACGGAACAGAGCTACTTCGGAAAACGAGTGCACTTCGACTTGCTTGGCCGTCCGCACTTGGTCGAGTGACCCCGGCCGCCGACAGGTGGCATGGCCTCGACGGAGCGGGCTTGGCCGTGGCGTCAGGCCGCACAGGCCTCACTCTGCTGTTCACACGGTGGCGACCCGCGGCTAGAATCAGCCCGCGATCAACCGAAACAGGCAGGCGAACGGGAATCCGATGTCATCAGACAAGCGACAGGCCAAGCAACGTCAACCTGAAATCACCGACGAGACGCCGGCCGATCCCGAGGTGTCGGACGCAGGCCACAGCTCCACTCCTCCATCAGGGGAGCCGGTACATCCGCCGCTGTGGAACAACCTGATCACCATGGCCGGGATGCTGCTGGCCATGCTCGGCTTCCTGGGATTAGTGACCTTCGGGCTGTTCAGCGTGGTCGCGCCGGTCAACAACCCCTATGTCGATATCGTGGGATACCTGATCCTGCCAGGTGTCCTGGTGGCGGGGCTGCTGG
>JANQGB010001479.1 GCA_028277545.1 Phycisphaerae bacterium
CACGACGAGGAGCGCCGGCTGGCCGCTCTCTTCGAGGGAGGCAACGCGGGCAAGACCGAATACGACCTCGCCCGGCTGGCCTACGATCGACTGCTGCGCGAAAAGGTCACGCTGCAGAATCAGCTCGACCTGATCGAACCGCAGCGCAGGCAACTGACCGCGTCACTCCACGGGCGCAACGCCGACATAGAGGCGGCCAGGATCGACGTGCACAAGTGCCGCATTGTGGCTCCTTTTGACGGGCAGATAGACGAGTTGTCCGTGGAGATCGGCGAGACCGTCCGACCCGGTGGCACGATCGCCAGCGTGATCGATCCGATGCGCATCGAGGTGCCCATTGAGGTGCCTGTTTCAGCCAGGCCGCGGGTGGAGGTGGGGGCCGCGGTGCAGCTTCTGGCGGACAGCATGCCGGGTCTGCGCTGGTCGGGAGCTGTCGCCCGAGGATCGCCCGACGCCGACGAGCAGTCGCGCACCTTCCGGGCCTATGTCGAGGTCGATAATCGTCGGCAGAAGACACCGCTGCTGGCGGGTTACTTTCTGCGGGCGGAGGTGGCGGGCCCTACGTTGGAGGGCGCCATGCTGGTGCCACGCGGGGCGATCCTGGATGACCACGTCTACGTGGCTGCCCAAAGCCACGCCCGGCGTCGACGAGTGGCTATCGAACGATACCTGGGGGACGAAGCGGTTGTCAGCGGTGAGCTGCAGTCCGGCGACCAGGTCATCACCACCAACCTCGACATGCTCGACGACGGGACCAAGGTTCGCGTCCTTGCCGAAGCCGAGGCCGCTTCCGGGGAGGTCTCCGAGTGAGCATGCCAGAACAGCAGCCTGAAGGCCCTGCCGCGGACGGCGGGTCGGACGGGCGCGAGAGCCGGAACCAGGGTTTCTCTCTGCCGCGAATAAGCGTCAACAACCCCATCCTGGTCAACCTGCTGATGATCACCATCATTGTAGGCGGCATATTCTGCTCGTTGACCCTGGTGCGCGAGCTGTTCCCCGAGATTCAGCCCGAACAGGTGGTGATCAGCACGGTATACCCGGGCGCCACGCCCGCCGAAGTCGAGAAGGGCATCTCCATCAAGATCGAGGAGAAGGTCAAGAGCCTGGAAGAGCTCGACGAGATGCGCACGACGGTGGGGGAGGGTTTCTCGACGGTCCGCCTGGTGTTGCGGAGCGATGTCGACGACGTGGACCAGGTGGTCACCGACGCCAAGGCGGCAGTGGACACCATCCCCCGCGAGGATTTCCCCGAGGATGCGGAAGAGACGCGCGTTGCGGCGCTGGAGCCCCGGTTGCCGGTGATTGCCCTGTCACTCTACGGGGATATCGATGAAGAGACGCTCAAACGGTGGGGCAAGCGCATTCGCGACGACGTGCTGGCCATCGACGGAATCACCGAGGTGGAATTGTCCGGCACGCGGCCGGATGAGATCAGCGTCGAGGTCGAGCCGGGCAGGCTGCACGAGTACGGCCTGTCGTTCATGCAGGTAGCAGACGCGATCCGGCGCTCGAACCTCGATCTGCCCGGGGGCCAGTTGCGCACCGGCGGTGCCAACGTCGCGGTGCGCACCATCGGCGAGAAGGATCAGGCCGGCGCCATCGGTGAGATCGTCATTCGGAGCGACGCCGACGGACGGGTCATCCGCCTGCGGGACGTCGCCACCGTGGTGGACGGCTTCGAGGATGTGGACATCATCAGTCGATTCAACGCCAAGCCATCGATAACGGTGACGGCCTACAAGACGGCCGAGCAGGATGCGATCGAGATCTCGTGGAAGGTCAAGGCCTTCATCGCCGGCAAGACGGGGCAACCCTTCGATATCCCCGCTGCAGACCGGATCACACCCCGCGGCCGGGCGGCGTTGGCCGTGTACGAGACAGCGGCCTCGCACCGGTATAAGGACGTGCCCGGCAACCTGATGGTCCATAGCAACCTGGCTCGCATCATCGAGGGACGCCTTGACCTGCTCAAGCGAAACGGCGTCTGGGGGCTGTCGCTGGTGTTCCTGACGCTGTTAGTATTCCTCAACTGGCGAGTGGCGTTCTGGGTCATGATGGGGCTGGTGCTCTCCATACTGGGCACGCTGATCGCCATGAAAGTCGCCGGTGTGAACCTCAACCTGATCACCATGTTCGGCATGATCGTGGTACTGGGCATGCTGGTGGACGATGCCATAATCGTGGCCGAACACATCTACACCAAGGTGGAACAGGGCACCCGGCCCAAGCTGGCCGCCATCGTCGGGGCCCAGGAGGTGACCTGGCCGGTGGTTTGCGCCATCACCACCACCGTGGTCGCCTTCGCTCCATTGATGTTCATCGCCGGGCGAATGGGTGATTTCCTCGGTGTGCTGCCCCTGATCGTGGTGTTCGCCCTGGGTATCTCACTGTTCGAGGCGCTGACCATCCTGCCATCGCACCTCGCCCATCAGATGGTGCCCAGGCAGGCGCGCGAATCCAACGGCAGGGCTGCCGCGCTCACCGGGCGACTGCGCAGGTTCCAGCAACACGTGTTCAACAACGTGCTCTTCGCCGGGTACGAGAAGTTCCTGCGCGTGGCGATGTCGTACCGCTACGTGACCGTGGCGACTGTCGTCGGTTTGTTCATGATCGCCGTGGGCACCATAACAAGCGGCCGGGTCCCCTTCGAGTTCATACAGAAGATGGACTCCGAGACGCTGATAGCCAACCTCGAAATGCCTGTCGGCACGCCTCGCAGCCAGACTGACGACGCGATCAGCGTGGTCGAGCAGGCCGGCTTGGCCGTGCCCGAGGTCCAAACCATGTTCACGCTCATCGGTGCCCAGATGGACGACATGGGTGAGGCCGGAGGCTCCAATTCGCACCTGGCCCAGGTGTTTGTCGAACTCACCCCCGTCGAAGAGCGATCCCGCAGCAGTGACGAGATTGTCCGCGAGTTGCGAACTCGCGGACAA
>JANQGB010000005.1 GCA_028277545.1 Phycisphaerae bacterium
CAGCAGCCGCGGGCGGCAGGTCACCTTGCACACGCTGGAGTTTATGGAAGGCAACCCCACCTCCGGCCACCTGACGCCGCGGCTGCTGGGCTTTCTGCACGTCGAGGATCGCGATTTCTTCAAGCGTTTCGTCTCGGTCAAGGGCATAGGGCCGCGCAAAGCGCTCAAAGCCCTGTCCGAACCGGTGGTTCGAATCGCCGGCTGGATCGAGCATAACGACCGCAAGTCGCTCACCAGGCTGCCGGGTATCGGCGCCCGGGCGGCCGACTTGATAGTCGCCGAGCTCAAGGGCAAGATGAACGACCTGGCCTTGGGAGCAGAATCACCGGCCGAAGAGGCCGCCGACTGGTCCGATGCCCAGCGCGATGCCCTCGATATCCTGCTGTCCCTGGGCGATCCGCGCAACGACGCCCAGCGCTGGCTGGCCCGGGCCGCCCAGCTTCATCCGGACATCGGCTCGGCTGACGATTGGGTCCGGGCGGCGTACAAGATCAAAACCGGCGTGGAGAGTTAGCAGAATCCCGCGATGAGTCGACCCGAATACCGGGTCGATTGCCCCAGGCACGCACGAAAGGCAACTGCCACGCTATGGCACGTGAACGCATCATCTCATCGGAATCCGGCGGGCCGGCCGAGGAGGAGTTCAACGTCTCGCTGCGCCCCCAGACCCTGCGCGAAGTGGTCGGCCAGGGCGGCGTCATCGATCGGCTGGAGATCGCCATGGCGGCCGGCCGCAAGAGGAACGAGCCGCTCGAACATATCCTGCTGTCCGGCCCGCCCGGTCTGGGTAAGACCACGCTGGCATTTGTGATTGCCAACGAGATGAACGGCCGCCCCCCGCGAGTCACCTCCGGCCCCACCCTGGCCAAGCCGGCCGACCTGATGAGCCTGCTGACCAACCTCGAGACCGGCGACGTGCTGTTCATCGATGAGTGCCACCGCCTGCCCAAGATCGTCGAGGAGTTCCTCTATCCCGCCATGGAGGATTTTCGCGTTGACTTCACCATCGAGGGCGGACTGAGCGGACGAGTGGTGAACTTCGCCCTGCGGCGCTTCACGCTGATCGGCGCCACCACGCGCTCGGGGCTGCTGTCGGCCGCCATGCGCGATCGATTCGGGCACGAACTCCACCTGGAGTTCTACGGCACCGACGACCTGACCACCATCCTGGAGCGGTCCGCCGCGCGCCTGAAGGTCGAGTCCCGGGGGGATGCCCTGGCCACCATAGCCGATCGCAGCCGGGGCACGCCGCGCGTGGCCAACCGCCTGCTCCGCCGGGTGCGCGACTACGCCCAGGTCCGGGCCGACGGTGTGCTCACCACCGAGGTGGTCAATCATGCCCTGGATATCCAGCAGATCGATTCACTGGGCCTGGATGGGCTGGACCGGGCCTACCTGAGCACGCTCATCAAGACCTACAGCGGCGGACCGGCCGGCGTCGAAGCCCTGGCCGCCACCATGGGACAGGAGCGCGACACCCTGGAAGACGTCGTGGAGCCCTACCTGCTCCAGATCGGCTTCGTCATCCGCACCCGCCAAGGCCGCCAGGCCACCCGTGAAGCATGCGATCACCTGGGACTGCCTTTTACGCCCCACGACGAGACTGCCCGAGAGAGCGACGACCCCAAGCTGTTCTAAGCAAGCCACGCTGCCTCCGCGTGACACAGGCATCTTGCCTGTGGGCATGTGGCACAGGCTTGCAGCCTGTGCTGCACCGGCAAGATGCCGGTGCCACACTTGGGCCTGTGCACACTTGTGCAGGTGACACACTAATGCCAAGCCGTAGAGTCTGCTGTGAACATGTGGCACAGGCTTGCAGCCTGTGCTGCACCGGCAAGATGCCGGTGCCACAATTTCCGGTGCCACGCTTTGGCCGGTGCCACATTTTCCGGTGCCACGCTTTGGCCGGTGCCACATTTTGGCCGATGCCACACCGGTGCTTGTGCACACTTGTGCCGGAGGGAGACACCCCGGTGCGTTCGTGGCGCACCGGCGGCAGAGACTACTGCGGAATCTCGAACAACTCGTGGGGGCGGTCGCTGCCG
>JANQGB010000068.1 GCA_028277545.1 Phycisphaerae bacterium
TGCCCACGCCGGTGCCGACGTGGGCAATAGCGTCAAACAGGTCATCGAGGCGGCCCGCGAGGTGACTGGCCACGAGATCCCCGCCGCACCTGCAGCCCGCCGGGCCGGCGACCCGCCCGAACTCTACGCCGACCCCAGCAAGATAATGAGTGAGTTGGGCTGGACGCCGGAATACACCGACATCGCCAAGACCGTCGAGACGGCTTGGCGGTGGCACAAGGATCACCCGGACGGCTTCGGCGACGCCTGACCCGGCAAGCGCCGATCGAATCGCCTCGCCGGCAGGGCTCGGCGCGCCGGCCGGTTGGCAAAACCACCGTCGATTTGAGCCCGACTATCGAGGCGGCGTCTCACGCTTCCGCCACGGTCATTTTGTTGATCTTCACCGGCTCGACCGGCGAGGACTGCTCCCCCGTGCCCGGGTCGGTTGTCTCCACCTTTCCGATCGCTTTGAGCGTCTTGAGCGAGGCATCGTCGGTAATCTGGCCGAAGGCGCTGTATTGGCCGTCCAGGAAGTCGGCGTCGGCCAGGCAGATAAAGAACTGGCATGACGCGGAGTCCGGATCGTTCGTCCGTGCCATCGACAAGGTGCCAAGCACGTGCGGTGTATCGTTGAATTCCGCCTTGAGACGCCGCGGGCCGTCACCGGTTCCGGTGCCCTGCGGGCAGCCTCCCTGGATCATGAAACCATCCACGATGCGATGGAAGGTCAGGCCGTCGTAGAAGCCGGACTCCGCCAGATCGATGAAGTTCTCCACGTGCTGGGGAGCCTTGTCGGGCAGAAATCCCACCGTCATGTCGCCGAAATCGGTCTGGATCGTCACCTGTTTCACAGCAATCTCCGATCATCTGTCAGGCTGGCCACGGCGGCGAGACTCGACGCGAGCCCGCTCGCAGGAATCGCATTATAGCGGGGCACTATGTGCCGCATACCCGGCCAGATCCGGCCCTGCCGCCTCGCGCTCCGCAAGATCGGCGCCTTGACTTGAGTCGCCGGTCCGCAACGTCCAAGGCGCGGGCGCCCCGTTCTCTCACAGACCGTCGACCCGCTCATCTACCATGCCAACAGTTACTCAGGCCAGCGTTACGGCCGGCAATCGCCCGAGGGAGCGCCAGCGGTTGCTGGGCCTGCTGGCTCCGCGTCCAGCGGCTCCCAGAAGCCGAAGTGGTCCTCCTCGACCTTGCAGTGGCCGCTCCGCTTGTACTTCGCAAATGAATTGTACCCCCAGTGCAGATACTGCGAATCGCCTCCGCCCTGGGTCGTAATCAGGAAACGGTTGGCAAGTTCACCAAAGCCACGGGCCTGATCGGCCGGCGACCTGGCGTCACCCTTGTTGGCGTCCACCGGCACCCAGCCGTAGTTGGGCAGGTAGACCTGTGCCCAGCGGTGAAAGGCCTCGTCGATACTGGCGTCATCGCCACGCACCACGATGCTGCCCTGGTAGCGAGCCGGGAGGCCGGCCGCCCGGCAAAGAGCCACGAAGGTGTAGGTATACTCTGAACATGAGCCGCTGCCACGCTTGAGAACCACTTCCGGAACGTCCCACCCCCCTACCATTTCGTACTTCAGACGATCGATGACGAAATCGTAGATCTTCCGGGCGATCCAGTATGGGTTGCGCTCGTCACCGACGATCTTCCGTGCCGTATCTTTCATATAGGGAGTGTCGATCCGATAGTGCGACCCGTTGACTGTGTATTGCTCGCGTATCGCGGCTGGGATGTCCTCCAGCGTGCCGGTTCGCTCGGGGATGATCAGGTAGCGAATGGCGGACACTTCGGCCTGGACGGCGTAGGTCAGGCTGGTCTTGCTTCCCGCAGGAGCGGTGCCCAGGTCGAACAGGGCGCAGCGCTGCCCCCACTTGTCATCGACTGTCCTGGTCGGCGGAATCGCGTAGTCAATTTCTGAGAGCAACCTCTGGTTGGGTAACTCCATCGGTACGGCCACGTTCAGTTTCACATCGCTGACCATGCCGGGACCGTAGTTGTTCAGGGCCCACAGGTACTCGACCCGGGCCCGGCGCGTATCCCAGAGGCTGTACAACGGCTGATCGTGAACGGCCAGTTGATAGATCTGCCGCGTCTGAAAGTCCACGTTCCACAGATGCCCGTCTACCCAGGCGATTCCGGCAGAGTGAGGCCCAGGTGCGGCCAGCAGAGCGATAACTTTGCCAGTCAGCGGCGCGACCATGTAGAACTCGTCCTTGACGCGATTGCCGATCCACAGGTACTGGCCGTCATGAGCCAGGTGCCGGCACGACTTGTCCGGCACGTCATAGTAGCCCAGGATCGTGCCGTCTTCCGGCAGTACGCGGTATATCTTCCGCTTGGCCAGCACGAACAGCTCGCCGTCGGCATACGCCAATCCGCTGGCACTCTTGGCCGGAGCCTCGATCGTGTTCTCCACGATGCCGGTGTCGACATTCAGCGCCAGGATGAGGCCGCTGTGATCGTCCGAAATGAACAGCCGCTCCGCACCTGAGGTTAGACCGGCCGGCTTGAGCGTCGGAGCGTCCAACGTCCGTGTGACGCTGCCGTCGGCCATCCCGACCTCGTGGATCTTGGCGCTGCGCCAGTCGGCCACGTACAGGTGTTCACCGCTGGCCGCCAATCCCGACGGGTACCGGCAGGGAGCCTTAAACGAGGCCCGGACATCCCCCGGCGCGCCCCAGGCCGGAGTCGCCACAAGGGGCAATAGCACGACCAACACCATGATCCGAGAGCGTAACGCAAGGTTCATCGTCATCCTCCAAACTCGTTATTGCTCCAACCACCGCAACGGCCCCTGCAGACTGAACGCCCCGATCACAGACCGCCCACCCCCCGGACGTAGCGCCGCCCATTATACAAGCCACTCAGAACCTGTCTCGGATGAACGATGTACGCTACCCAGTCGCGATCAAGTCTTCGGCGAGCTCGGACAGAGATGTCCCTGCCGGCAGATGAGTTAAGCAGCGCGCACACGGGCTAGGCGGAA